>DIQC01000035.1:4040-10334 GCA_002426495.1 Thermacetogenium sp. UBA5472 | reverse complement strand
ACAAAAAAAATAATATATGCGCGGGAGTGGCTCAGTGGTAGAGCATCGCCTTGCCAAGGCGAGGGTCGAGGGTTCGAATCCCTTCTTCCGCTCCAATAATGTAAAACTCCGCAATAAATTACGGAGTTTTTTTCTTTATATAGGTGCATAATAATCTTTTGCATTCCATAGTTATTTTTTAGGTTATTTTTTAGACCATAATCAATAATGCGAAATAAAAAAATATTTATATAAAAATAGAGGATATGGAATAGTTAACGCTAATATTGATTTAAAAGCTTACAGCGAACGATGCTCATAGAGAAGACCAAATAAGGGGGATTTAAAATGAAAAAGATAGCTTTAGTAACAGACAGTACAGCAGACTTGTCTGTTGAGATACTGAAAGAACATGATATTCATGTAATACCATTGAGGGTAAGGTTTGGGAATCTTGAGTTTTTGGCTCATGAAATAGAAAGCGATGAGTTTTATCGTCTTTTATCTGAAGCAGAGGAGCTTCCCCAAACATCGCAGCCGACCCCAGAAGAATTCGACCAGCTATATTGTGAATTGCTGAAAGAGTATGATGAAGTTATATCTATCCATATCTCATCCGGATTGAGTGGCACTTTAAACGCTGCGCGTGTGGCAAAAGAGCATCTCCAGGCAAAAATTCACATTGTCGATTCCAAAACTATCAGTCTGGGTTTGGGTTTGCTGGTAATGGATGCTGCCAAGCATCTCAAGGAAGGCCTAGATAGCCTGCAAATTGTTGATAAACTTGCTGAGGCAAGAAAGAACATTGAAACCCTATTTACCCTGGATACATTGGAATATCTACAAAAGGGAGGGCGAATTGGTAAAGTCTCGGGGATATTAGGCTCACTCTTAAATGTTAAGCCTATTATCCGGGTAGGTGATGACGGAATATATCATACCTATTCGAAAGCGCGAAACCAGCGAAAGGCTTTAAAAGCTATGGTCACAGCCATTGGCGAAATGACTAAGGAGAGAAAAAGAATCAGGTTGTCAGTGGCTCATGGGGGTGCCTTAACTGCTGGTGAATACTTAAAAGAATGTATGGAAAATGCATTTAATATCAAAACAGATATCTTCACTCAGGTTAGTCCAATAATCGGTGTGCATACGGGTCCCGGAACTGTGGGAGTGGCTGTTCAGTTTGAATAAAATTGGCAGACGCGGGGACAGGGACCTGTCTGGTAAAAATATTGGGATTCAAATGGCCGGTACTGCATAAAAGATATTTAATAGGGAATGCTTTTGGTAAATACTATTCACGTCACGATTTCAGGAGGCAAAAAATGCAGGCTGGCGTTCGTAATCAATTAAGTGGAAAGATCATGGATGTAAAAGAAGGGGATATCATGTCACAGGTAAAAATGCAGGTTGGTGACAATGAGATCACTTCGGTTTTAACTACTGAATCCCTCAGAGATGCTGATTTGCACGCAGGGGATTCGGCGACAGCCTTGATCAAAGCGATTCATGTAGTGCTGGTAAAGTAGTAAAGTTATATGTAAGCCAGTAAAAAGCCTTGTGGAAAATACAGGGCTTTTTTTATTGGCGGCCAGCCAGACGCGGGGACAGTAACATACATGCAACTGCAGTTCTTTCGTCAAGCAACACATTTACATGTCCCAATGGTGGTAAATGCTTTCTGCATTTTTCCTACCCTGGGTTCTTGTAAATCTCTTAAATCTAATATATAATAATGATTGCAATTTCGAGGGCAAGTGGCGAAGTGGTAACGCAGCGGACTGCAAATCCGCGACGCACCGGTTCAAATCCGGTCTTGCCCTCCATTTTTATTTGCCGGGGTGGCGGAATTGGCAGACGCACGGGACTTAAAATCCCGGGAGCCTCGCGGCTCGTGAGGGTTCGATTCCCTCCCTCGGCACCAAGAAAGACCCCACAACGGCGATAATTGTGGGGTTTTATTATATTCAATATTAAGGGGACACCTTTTATTTTCCTCTTCACAGGATTTAACCACTTCTTATCGCACTGAAAGGATAGATACCAAATGACACAGGTGAAATTAGGAATCGGGGCTTATAGAGAAAGATTTCTTGAAGATTGGGATTTTTGCCTCAGGAGTTTTGATGTTTTAGAACTGCAAGATTTTATCATGCCAGATAATCTTGACAATAAGGTGGTTATTGACCAGTATCGAGGGATGTTGTCTGATTTTTGTGGTGAGATTACCTTGCACGGCCCCTACTTGAATCTTGTTCCCACCAGTATTGATCAGAAGGTGAAGGATGTGGCTGAGTACAGGTATCTACAGGCTGTTGACGCTGCGGTGAAGTTGGGGGCAGACCAAATTGTAATCCATTCGTTCTACGATACGACAACAGGTTATTCCGATTATGATCAGTTATGGTTAGATGGTAATGTGTGCTTTTGGAACGCACTTTTGCCGAAGATTAAGGGCAGCGGAGTTACTATTCTTTTGGAAAATGTCTATGACAAAATACCGGTTACTTTTGCTAAGTTAATAGATTATCTCGATTCTTCTCAAATATCCACCTGTATTGATATTGGTCACTGCAATTGTATGGGTAATGGCAAACCTGATGAATGGATCAGGAGAGTTGGGGGACATTACTTCCATATAAATGATAATGATGGAACAAGGGATGGGCACCTTGTTCCGGGGAAAGGGAATATTGATTTCCATCGTGTTACAAAAGAGTTGGCCGCTTTACCGCTTACCTATCTTATTGCGGAAATGTGGGATGGGTTCACCGCTCAATTTGAGGGTTTACAAAATCTGCGGGAGATGATAAACAGACATAATTCATTGACTTGCAGCGGATTATGATTGTTCAAATACACCGACCTTTTCTTCCAGATGCATCAGGACTTTTTCATCAACTTCTCCGGTTGTAGGCAATCCATGATGCAGTTGGTATGACCTAACCGCCAGTTCTGTAAGATAACCATACCAATTGTCGCAGTCATAAGGGAAAAATCCGGTTTCCTTCAACAGCAGTTGAGCATAGACTACATCGGGGCCTGAGGCGTCTTTTTCCAGTGTTCGGGTACAGCAGCCTGCCATCCAGCTAAAAGGAGCTTGTATCTTTACTGGTGTTCCTTCAGATGCCCATTCAAAAACTTGATTCACATCCTCATTAAACATCCTGATACAGCCTGCAGAAGCAGAGCTGCCGATCGACCAGGGTCTATCTGTTCCATGGATTCCATAGCTTCCCCAAGGGACACTGAGCCCCATCCAGCGCGTTCCGAAAGGACCGCTG
The DNA here is from genome assembly GCA_002426495.1 of Thermacetogenium sp. UBA5472. Lineage (GTDB taxonomy): Bacteria > Bacillota > DSM-12270 > Thermacetogeniales > Thermacetogeniaceae > Syntrophaceticus. Next base: position 7,071 of record DIQC01000035.1, on the reverse strand, counting down.
TTATCATAGGCTTTATTAACGATTTTCCATTCTCCTATCGGTGATGGGGTTTCCGGCTTTCCTGCAGCTATAGGAAACTCATAATAATCCCGTTCACCCTCCCGTACCGTCAGGGTAAGTCTTTCTAGATCCACGATGATGTTCACATTATCCGGCGGTGACTTTGGCAGAGCAGTTGCAGGGCTCTCACAGCCTTTTCCTAAAGCAGTCCAGGTAGCTTGATCAACCCTTCCGGTGACCTGTTGTTTTTGTGCTTTCTGAAAGGAGCGAACAGCATCAGCAGTCTCTTTGTCATAAATCCCGTCAGATGTGCCTTGAAAGAAACTGAGCTGCTGGAGTCTGCACTGTAATTCTAGTACATCTTCTCCTTGCATCTGCGGTTTTGCCTCATGTAATTCTCTGCATATAGTACAGCCGCAGTTCTTTGCAGAGGCATACAGTAATTCTGGCGAAGCCAGACAAGAAAAAAGCATCATTATGGATATTAGTATAATTTTGTTTATTCGCATTAATTTCACCCGAAGTTAGTTTTGCTTTCCTTGGTTGTTTTTATTCTGCTGATGATCAGTAAAAAGAGGGCATTCTTCCGGTGGTTTTTTAGCGATTCCGCTTTGGCTAAAAAAAAAGTCGGCGTTACGCTTGACCGAGAGCAAAGATGTGGGTATAATAATAAGTATTACGGGCGTGTAGCTCAGTGGGAGAGCACCTCCCTGACGCGGAGGGGGCCATAGGTTCAATCCCTATCACGCCCACCATTTATTTTCTGGGGAAACCTTGGGGGACAAGGGGTTCAGCCTTCAGCATAAAGAACCCCGGCCTATAGCTAAAATAACTAAATATAATTCCGTTATTAGCCCCAAAAACTTGGATGGATATCTATAGAGTTGCAGATGAGCCATTAAGCCTGCGGCTCTTTTTATTTTTCTGAAGCAGATGGGGAGGTGAGATACATGCATGTGTGAGCGTAATGAGAGAATCGTGTGCAATGTTGGACATAAACGACCCGGTAATAACTGACGGCTTGATTACTATAAAAAATTGAATCAGTTATGTATAACAAATATGCTAAAATGAAGAGGAGTTGCCGTTTGGCGAACAGTCACTTTCCCGTAGGGGTGTGATACCTATGATTACATGAACAGGAGGCGAATGTATATGCGAGAAATCAATACTGAAGAGATTAGAAAAACAGTAAAAGACTTATTTATTAAAATCAACTATGAGATCGGTTCAGATATACTTGTTGGACTGAAGCAAGGGCTTGAAACAGAAGAATCCGAAACAGGTCGTGCTGTTCTGGAACAAATCTTAAAGAATAACAAAATAGCTGCTGAAGAACAGATTGCAATTTGTCAAGATACAGGATTGTCTATCATATTTGTAAAACTGGGGCAGGATGTGCACCTAACTGGTGGAGATTTTAACGAAGCGATTAATCAGGGAGTCCGGGAAGCATATGTAGAGGGATATTTAAGAAAATCAGTAGTAGACGATCCGATCTTTGAGCGTAAGAATACTAAGGATAATACGCCTGCCATTGTACATCTACAGATAGTTCCGGGTGACAAAATTCATATAGAGGTTACTGCTAAGGGTGGTGGTAGCGAAAATATGAGTGCTATGAAGGTGCTTACACCTGCTCAAGGTGAACAGGGTGTTCGTGATTTTGTGGTAGATACAGTAGAAAGTGCGGGCCCTAATCCCTGCCCTCCCCTGATAGTAGGTGTCGGAATCGGTGGAACTATTGAAAAATGTGCCCTTCTCTCAAAAAAAGCTACACTGCGCAAGTTGGGTGAGCATAATCCGGATCCGCGTTATTCTCAGTTAGAAAGGGATTTATTGGATGAAATTAATAAGCTGGGGATTGGCCCGGGTGGATTTGGTGGTCGAGTTACCGCAATGGCAGTTAATGTAGAATATTTTCCGGCTCATATTGCTTCACTGCCAGTTGCAGTAAATATTTGTTGTCACGCTGCCCGGCATGGCGAAGCAGTGATTTAAGGAGGGAGAGAAGCGAGATGAGTAAAGATTATAAGAGAATAACCACACCTTTAACTGATGAAGTGGTAAGCAGCCTTAAGGCAGGAGATAAAGTTCTTATAACTGGTGACATTTACACATCACGTGATGCCGCACACAAGAGGTTTATCAGCTGCATTAACGAAGGAAAAGATCTGCCTTTTGATATTAAGGGGGAGGTTATCTTTTATGTGGGCCCGGCTCCGGCAAAACCAGGCTATGTATCTGGTTCTGCAGGACCCACAACTAGTGGGCGTATGGACAGCCTCACCCCACCTCTGTTAGACAGAGGCTTAAAGGGTATGATCGGCAAGGGCTTGCGTTCTCAGGAAGTAATTGAATCCATGAAAAAGAATAACGCTGTTTATTTTGCTGCTACAGGTGGAACTGCTGCTTTAATAGCGAAGAGTATCAAAAAAATGGAAATGATCGCTTATGAGGATCTTGGAACAGAAGCAATACGGAAAATGTCTGTGGAAGAATTTCCAGTAACAGTGGTAATAGACTCCGAAGGCAACAATCTCTATGCAATAGGACCTGCAAAATATAAAATATAATTTTCGATATTGAGGCAGGCAATCAGTTTGCAGAGGATAAGGGATTGCTTAAAGACGATTACCTATTGCCCACAATGAATGATTGGGAAGCCTTCCCAGCGTCTCAGCCACTGTATGGGGCTAAGATAGTCCAATATTTTTTGTATAGATGAACGGTTTCTGAACTTCTTCTATTACATAAAGGAAACAGTGGCACAATTAGCGAAAATACAATCTATTACATATTTTCTATGATATAATTTTCTACATACTTATGTAGTATGAAGAGTGCCATTAAACCAATAAAGTATAGTTAAATAAAAACTAACAAACTGGAGGAAGCTGAAATGTCAAAGACTATGAAAACGATGGATGGGAACTATGCTGCAGCCTATGTTTCCTATGCATTCACAGACTGCGCTTGTATCTTCCCCATCACTCCATCATCACCAATGGCTGAATATGTTGATGAATGG
>DIQC01000035.1:0-4004 GCA_002426495.1 Thermacetogenium sp. UBA5472 | reverse complement strand
GCCTATGTTTCCTATGCATTCACAGACTGCGCTTGTATCTTCCCCATCACTCCATCATCACCAATGGCTGAATATGTTGATGAATGGGCAGCACAAGGGATGAAAAACCTATTCGGACAGCCGGTGAAGGTAGTGGAAATGCAATCTGAGGCTGGAGCCTCGGCAGCTCTGCATGGCACACTGGCATCTGGTGCTCTGGGCACAACTTATACGGCATCCCAGGGGCTCATGTTAATGATCCCTAACCTGTATAAGATCGCTGGTGAACTGCTGCCTGGTGTATTTCATGTTACTGCTAGAGCTTTAGCTACACATGCTCTAAGCATTTTTGGTGATCATTCTGATGTGATGAGCTGCCGTATGACTGGTGTGGCCATGCTGGCCACCAGCAGTGTGCAGGAAGTGATGGACCTGGCTGGTGTCGCCCACCTGGCAGCCATTAAGTCCAGGGTTCCTTTCATGCACTATTTTGACGGTTTTCGGACATCACATGAGCAGCAGAAGATCGAAGTTATCGATCTTCAGGATCTGGCCAAACTAGTCGATTGGGATGCAGTCCAGGCGCATCGCCGCCGTGGGCTTAACCCGGAGCATCCGGAGATCAGGGGAACTGCCCAGAATCCGGATATCTTTTTCCAGGCACGGGAAGCGAGCAATCCCTTCTATAATGCTATTCCTGATGTAGTCAACAACTATATGCAGGAAATCAACAAGCTGACCGGTAGGGACTACCGTCCCTTTAATTATTATGGAGCGCCTGATGCAGAACGGATCATTGTATCCATGGGTTCTTCCTGTGACACCATTGAGGAGACCATCGACTATCTGGCTGGAAAGGGAGAAAAGGTCGGCCTGATCCAGGTCCACCTCTACCGGCCGTTTTCTGCCAAGTATTTCTTCGATGTACTGCCGAAGAGTGTCAAGGGGGTCGCTGTTCTCGACCGCACCAAAGAGCCAGGGGCACTTGGCGAACCATTACTGGAGGATGTGAGGAGCCTCTTTTACGATGCTGAGATCAAACCGCTGATCATCGGTGGCCGCTACGGCCTCGGCTCCAAAGAGCTGATTCCAGCCGATGTCATCGCTACCTACGAAAATCTGAAGGCGGAACAGCCGAAGCCTCGTTTCACCTTGGGGATTGTCGATGATGTCACAGGACTTTCTCTGCCGCGCCAGGAGACGAGCGATGTCACCCCTGAGGGGACGATCCAGTGCAAATTCTACGGTCTCGGCTCTGACGGCACCGTTGGTGCCAACAAACAGGCGGTGGGTATTATTGGCGACAACACAGATCTTTATGCCCAGGCTTACTTCGCCTATGACTCCAAGAAGTCAGGTGGCTTTACTGTCTCGCACTTGCGCTTCGGCAAGGAGAGAATCAGATCTCCATATCAGATCACTTCGGCTGATCTGGTCTCATGCAGCAATCAGTCCTATATCTATTCTCTGGACATGCTTTCCGGCTTGAAGCAGGGTGGTACCTTTTTGCTCAATTGCACCTGGAAGCCCGAGGAACTGGAAGAGAAATTGCCGGCCTCTGTCAAGAGTTATCTGGCCAAGAACAAGATCAACTTCTATATTATCGATGCTGTCGATATTGCCCGCAACCTGGGATTGGGTAATCGCACCAATATGATCATGCAGTCGGCCTTCTTTAAATTAGCCAATGTGATTCCCATGGAGCAGGCGGAAGATGAGATGAAACTCGCTATCAAGAAAGCCTACGGCAAGAAGGGAGATGCCGTAGTCCAGATGAACTATGACGCTGTAGATAAGGGTGCCTCTGCTCTGGTTAAAATAGATATTCCTGATGCCTGGGCTGAAGCTGTTGATCCCAATGAATCTACCAAAGAGATGCCTGAGTTTATAGCCAATGTCCTGGAGCCGATGGGCAGGTTAGAGGGGGACAAACTTCCTGTCAGCACTTTCCAAGGGAGAGAGGACGGTACCTTCCCGGTAGGGACATCTCGTTATGAGAAGCGTGGTGTGGCCGCTTTTGTTCCCCAATGGATCAAAGAGAACTGCATCCAGTGCAACCGCTGCTCAATGGTTTGTTCGCACGCTGCCATTAGGCCATTCTTGGTGAGTGAGGATGAAGCCAAAGAAGCCCCGGCGGCCTTTGAAACCAAGCCGGCTGCAGGAAAGAGCTTAGCTGGTTATGGCTTCAGGCTCCAGGTCAGTTCCCTGGACTGCATGGGCTGCGGGAGCTGTGTTGAGATCTGTCCGGCTAAGGAAAAAGCCCTGGTGATGAAGCCTCTGGAGGAACAGACAGAACAGGCTGAGAACTGGGATCATGCCATGACCTTACAGGTCAAGGATGATCTCTTGAAGAGAAACAGCATCAAGGGTAGTCAGTTTGCCCAGCCAATGCTGGAGTTCTCCGGGGCCTGCGGTGGCTGTGTAGAAACTGCATACGCCAAACTGGTCACCCAATTATTCGGCGAGCGGATGATTATAGCTAATGCCACCGGCTGCTCCTCTATCTGGGGAGCCAGCGCACCGTCGATGCCTTACTGTGCAAATGAGGATGGCCAGGGACCAGCCTGGGCGAACGGACTGTTCGAGGATAATGCCGAATATGGCTATGGAATCCATATCGGTATCCAGCAACAGCGGAACCGGCTCATCGAATTGATAGGACAGACTCTACGGCAGGATATCTCCCCTGAACTGAAAGATGCGCTCCAAAAATGGCTCGATGGGAAGGACGACGCAGATGCCTCAAAAGTGGCTGCATCCAGCATCATTCCGCTGATCACTGGAAGCGCTGATCCTGTATTGCAGGAGATCTATGCACTGAGGGATCAACTAGTGAAGAAATCGGTGTGGATCTTTGGTGGAGACGGTTGGGCATATGATATAGGCTATGGTGGACTGGATCATGTGTTAGCGGCCAATGAGGATGTCAATGTTCTCGTCTTTGACACCGAGGTTTATTCTAATACGGGCGGCCAGGCCAGCAAGGCTACACCGGCTGCTGCCATCGCCAAGTTTGCCGCCTCCGGTAAGAAGACAAAGAAGAAAGACCTGGGAGCGATGGCCATGAACTATGGTTATGTCTATGTAGCCCAGATCGGAATGGGGGCTGACATGAGTCAGACCATCAAGGCGATCGCTGAAGCTGAAGCCTACAAGGGGCCGTCACTGATCATCGCCTACTCTCCCTGTATCAACCATGGCATCAAGGGAGGCATGACCAAGGGTCAGACAGAGATTGTCAAGGCTGTCAAGTCTGGCTACTGGCAGCTCTACCGTTATAACCCGGATCTTAAGAAACAGGGCGGAAATCCCTTCAAACTCGATTCTAAGGAACCGGATTTTAATATTTTCAAGGATTACCTGATGGGTGAAGTGCGCTACTCATCCTTGGCTAAGCTGTACCCGGATACAGCCGATGAGTTGTTTGAGAAAACCCGACAGGATGCTATAGAAAGGTATGAATTCTACAAAAATCTGGCTGATTGATGAACAGATAATATTTGGGAAGAAAGCATAAGTATTTTCTAAAAGAAGGCAATATAAAAGCACCAGCGGGTCAATGGCCCGCTGGTGCTTTTGTGATCAGGGCGTTTTACTGAAGCAACTGGTTTAAAGGGCAATTTTATTATTGGCAGACGCCGTAATTGCCGTGATTGAGGAATAAATGCAGCAAATAAAAAAAATGGATCTGGCATAAAGAAAAACCCCTTTCGCATAAAAACATATATTGTATGGAGATGCTAACCGGTAGTAGAAAGGGGTGACTTAATTGAGCTCCCAAGTCATTATTGGAACATCCCTTTTTGGGGATGAACTTAAGGAAAAACTGGAGACAGAATTGAAGTTTCTCGATGATCAGGAAACACTGATCGATTTTGAGGAATTAGAAGAACCGCCCTGGGTATATTATGGGCTCAGACTATCCCGCAAAAAACAGAAGGGGGAACGGAAGTTTGCCAGTAGATTTGCTGTAGCCAAAGCAATCGCAGAGCTGTTCATCAATCAACTGGAGGCAGAGTATATTA
>DIQC01000079.1:9827-10040 GCA_002426495.1 Thermacetogenium sp. UBA5472 | reverse complement strand
GGCCTATGACAACTATTCTGACATAGAGGGTAACCCAGGTTCTGCTCCATCTCTGCCTCCAACATTTCCTGCTAAGTACCTGCACCTCGCATAGCATGTTGCACATCTTCAGCGGTCTTGAGATTGTTTTACTTAATGAACATACGTAAAACATCTTTGGGTATTGTAAGCTAATTACCGTTTTCTTTCCTAACCATGTGCTCATCCGCCTTT
>DIQC01000079.1:5716-9679 GCA_002426495.1 Thermacetogenium sp. UBA5472 | reverse complement strand
CCATGTGCTCATCCGCCTTTCCTCTTCAATTATAAGGAATTTTGTTTTGGCAATGCCAAAAATACAATTTATTATACAGAGTCCCTTTTTATTCTTGGCGATCTAGCATTTCATAAAATTTTTTTTCATAATCAGGAAACTGATAAATTTCACTAAGCTTTTGATGTGTTTTTGTAAACTCCAAAAGATGAATGCTACCTCCGATTCCAACTTGCTCCTCTTTTTCTTGTGCCTCATCCAATTCTTTTTGCTTACACATAATATTAATTAGTCCATCCACCAGATTATCTTCAATTTGTTGGCGTGCGTACCCAGCTATTTCATTTCCAAATGGCTTTAACCCTAATCCGTAATCCAATTTTTCCTCTGCAAAACCATTTTTAGACCTATATACATAGCCTTCAAATTTTTCCTTCCCAGGTATATATCCAAAATGATATATCGTTGAGTTATGATCGTCTTTGGCTTTCAGCTCATCGAAATATATTTTTTCCAATTCATCACTAGAATAATTTCTTAAAATATCTATATCCCTTCCAATAATTTTCTTTTGTATAGTTTCATACCACTTTAATATTAAGTCGAATGAGCCAGTCCCGCAAATGACCCCCTTTAGGTGCGGAAGCATCAAAATTTTGGTAACATATTTAAATGAATCTTTATCATTGGTCAGTGACAATGTATCTGAAACCAAAAATAAGTATTGTTCAGCCAAAATAAAATTCAAGGCAGTCATACAACCCCTCCCTTTTTCGACCACACTTAGGTTATTTCATATAATGCGCGCCGATTGCCGACGGCCATGGACCCTAAGGAGCAGCCGGGCGCGACTGCGCTTAAGTCCATGGCTGTGAGCGCATGCTTCTACATGGTTTGATCTCTTTGATCATGCATTATGAATTGCAGTCCGCGCCCCGCCAGCGGTAATCGTTCTGTTATCAGCTGTGCGTCGGCCCAATTTGAGGTTGTCCATGGATGGCAGCTACTTTCAAACATCTTTTATTCTTTTTTCTTAAATTTAAAAATAATATGCTCCAGCCTTGCAATTAGTTCATCGTAAGTAATTATATCAATGACATTCTTGTATTTTCTCTTTATTACCTCAAAATCCTCAAGCTGTATACCAGTTAACATGTTCTCTCGACCCATGATTATTAATCCGCTTGGATTAATTACCTTTATTTTGAAATTACCTGGTAATTCATCCTTATATCTTTCAGTTAAAACCTCTTCACCTTGTTTCCCCCATTTATTTAAGAAATAAATATATTTTTCAATCTGCATTACTGAACCTGATAGTTCTTTCAGAGGGATATGGTTATCTCTGTACTTATTTTGAGAGACAATGCTTTGATTGAACGGTTTTTTTATCTCCACAATATCTATATTTCCATTTGAATCAACCAGCATATAATCAAGTCTTTTATTCTTTTGATTATAAACATCTCTTATTGTTACTTCTTCAAAAACTCTAATATATTTTGGGTATACCAATTGAATTATCTCTAAAATGGCCTTTTGCCAAGTTTTTTCATTGTAAATAATTTCGTTTTTTAACATGTCCCTTAACTTATTAAGTATGATGCAATACTTTTCGTACTCATGGTCTGAAAAGAAATCTACTAAATTATTAAGCGTTTGATTTTTATGTTTTCTAGCTAAATATCTTTCATATTCGAATTCCGCGTCTATTGAATTATCAAAATAATCTCGTACAATACTACTGATTCGTGCATGTGCATATTTGTCAAGTTCGGTGCTATTAGGAAAAGATTTTATTAACGTTTGAAATACATTATAAGGTAATTTATCGCTATCTATCCCTATATAAATATCTTCCTTTACAACATTGTTTACTTTACCAAATACCGATATATTTCTGTGCGCCGTAAACATTTTATCTGATATCCTAATACTAGAATGTATAAATAAATTCACATCAATCCCTAATACATCACTATTAATCTTATAATAATTACCTTCTAAAACCCCAAGCCTAAAAATAATAGAATCTTCGTAAAACCCCTCCAGTTGATGGATTTCTTTACCTTCATATATATCATTTTCTTTAAATGTAAATGTTTTTCTAATAGTAATTGGTTTTTTGGCTTTGAATAAATTATAAATCCATTGAGTCCCATTCTCTGGGTAATATTCAAGTAAAAGTAGATTTTTCTCTGTAAAAATATTAATCACTTTATCCCTCGGCTTTCTTCAATAGAACCAAATAAATTACCTAGCAGCCCGGAAGGCCGCGAAGATATCAATTCGCTCACTGCCGACAACTAAGTCATCGATGACATGTATCGCCCAAGTTGCTGATTTGGGATCTCTTATCCGACAAGTGTCGCTTATGTGCTCTCTAACCTATCCATATTTACTGCCTTCATTACCTTCACCCTAGCTCAACGCATCTGGGGGACCGTTATCTTACCAATAGCATTCTTTTCTACGTGGGTATAAATCTCCGTTGTTTTGGAACTGCTATGGCCTTGCATCTCCTGAATATAACGCAAGTCTGTTTATGCCTCTAACAGATGGGTAGCAAAAAAACGAAGCGCATGGTTCTAGCCATTTCCAATATCTGCCCCACCGTTCGCGGTGTCAAATGTCGTTGCTGCTCAACTCCGGGAAACAGCCACGGTCCGGTCGGATGTACCACCTGGTATACTTTAACCGTTTACAATGCAACGTCGGAAAGTACTGTAAAACGATCCTTTCGCCCCGTGCCACAATATGATGACCCCATAGGGTGAGACACAAAAATAAAACTAGCCACTGTTTTGAATGACTATGCTTATAAGTTACAAGCCTCTTATTTGCAGGCAGTCCTTATCAACCTAAAATTACCTGTACTTAATAAACTTTCTCATTCTACATCAATGAATGGGTTGCGCAACCGAGCGCAAACCATTGCTGTTATCTAACGTATGCCTTCCTACCTATTCATCCCAACCGTGAAAAGTTGTTGTTGTTTTTGTTAATAAGTCGGATACATATACACCAATAAGTTGTCCAACAGATGTTAGAGTTGCACTATTTAATCTATTGTTCTCCCAATAATCATGAATTTCTTTGCCAATGCCAGTTGTTTTGAAGTCCTCAAGATTGAAAATATATGCCGGCTTATTTGGAACGGAAAGGATCACTGCCAAATCTCTTGTTATGAATGTATCCCACTTCAAACATGACAAAGATTCCAAATGCAACATGTCCAACTTGTTTATTCTTAATCCTTGAAAAGGCTTTAACCTAATCACTAGCCAATTTTTAAAATATGAGTAAAACTGCTCGCTAGTTAATCCATCTTGCCCATAATCATTTGGCCTAATATCATATACTGTTGCAAGTAATCCTAATGCTTTTAATTGCCTTATATTGGTATATGATATTGCGTCACATGCAATTTTGCTCGCAAGTGACAATACACTCTCGGGACTTGAACCTAGTCGCTCAGATACCAAACGAGCCAATAAAAAATGTTTTTCTTCACTATCAGTTTGAGAAGAACTTAATATCGCTTTTTGCAGGAGAATAGAAAAATCCGGATGCTCTTGAGCACTTTCTATTTGATCTTTGGATATAGTTCTACTTTCTTCAAGGATTTTTACCCGTTCAGCCAAATTACTTAAGAAATCCATAGCATTTACTTTAGCCTGAACTAATGCCTTTTCCCGATGATTTTGGAAAAACGAATTTATCCATTTTTCGCCAGAATCCCAAGCTTTTTCAACAAATTTCCCTGCTGCTCCTCCTATAACAGCTGACAGAGCGATCAAAGATAAAGGTTCCATCTATTGAATCTCCTTTTATTAGCTACAGATTGACATATGGCAGATGACTACTTCACCAGACATGTTTCACCCATACTCTCTAAGCCTAAATCTTTGCTGCCCTCAAATTGTTCTGCTACCCAACCACCCTCACCGCATTCTCCCTAATCTCATTAATAATCCTCACAAT
>DIQC01000079.1:0-5541 GCA_002426495.1 Thermacetogenium sp. UBA5472 | reverse complement strand
TCCTCACAATCCGCTCCTGCTTGCCCCCATCAAACAGCTTAATAAAACTCCTCGGCTTATCAAAAGGCGGCCGGGTCAGCTCGGCCACATTCTCCACGTAACCGTTCTGCTCAATATAGTCGATCACCTTATAGATAAACTCAATCTGGTAAGCATCGAGATTCTGTTCGCTAATAAAAGACGAAAACGCCCTCAGCACAGCCTCCCGCTCCAGCCTGGCAATCCTGCGCACCAGCAGACCAAAAGGCGTATCCTTGAAACTCTTTTCATAGTCCGCTTTCGTACCAAGCTGGCCGGTTAGGATTTTCTCCAGAGTCCTGTAATCGCTCTCATTAAGCGGCACGTTATTCCTTAACTTATGAATAGCAATGCTGTTTTTGTTTTCCTCAATGTACTTGTTGACCTTCTGCTGATAATCCTCCAGATCATAGCTCAGCTCAAATTCCTTTGATTCCGTGCGACTAATCTCTTGATCCTCAAGATCGGTATACACCACTCGGGGGTGATGCCTGTCTATAAACTTCATCAGATCGCGGAGCTCCACCCGGATCCTTTCGAAGTTAAGAATATCTGCCGCTTTCCAAAACTCATCCTCCGCAACTTCTTTAAGAACAGGCAGCTTCGCCTTCACCTGCGGAATTGTGGTTTTGCCCTGAAGCACCGTTGCCCTGGCAACAGCGTTATTCTTCAACCTGCTTAAGACCTTGGAACCCTCTAACTGAGCCAACATCAACCCGTACATCAAATTATCAAATTCCACCGCTGCATCATCAACATCATTCATTGTCACAAGATCAGCCAGGTTATTAATCAAATCGCTTTTATCCTGTTCCGAAAGACAAGTGAATGCCTCTTTAGAATTGAACTGATCGACATGTTTCCTCTTCAGGCGCACATCGACCCTGTCCAAAGACAGCCCGGCAATTTGCCTGACCACTTCATCAATTAATGCGTTTCTGAAAGCCTGGTATTGCTCATCGATAAAAGCGGCATCCTGCATAAGAAAGATCAGCTTGACGCGCTTAGCAAAAATACTGGCCTGAGTTGAAATGTTAGCGGTTGCTTCAATCCCATTCTTGTTCACCCGGAAATATTCAAAGTTGCCCAGGTAATCAAAGATATAGAAACACTCTTTGTCCTTTCCGTTACCGAATAAATCCGGCCGGATACGGGTTCCCCTGCCGATCATCTGCCAGAACTTGATTTTCGAACGGACGCGCTTAAAAAATACCAGGTTCACGATCTCGCGGACATCAATCCCGGTATCGAGCATGTCGACAGACACGGCAATATGCGGTTCTTTATTCGGATCTTTGAACTGCAAAATGAGGTCTTGCGCGTAGTCATCGTCACACACCACGCGCTTGCAGAATTCTCCGCGGTAATCCGGGTATAGGGCATTGAAGCGATCCACAATGAACTGGGCATGCGTCTTGTTTTGGGCAAAGATGATTGTCTTGCCCAGTCTGTTACCGCTCGCGTCCCTCAAACCATTGGTCATCAGGTCGTTAATAACTCGATCAACAGTGCCTTGGATAAAGATAATATTATTGATTTCCGGGGGAGGTATTTCATCAGGCATCTCACCATCTTCATCCGTAAAGTCAGCTTCATAGCGCTCCTTATCTTCCGGTGAAAGCTCATCATAAGTGACCCCTTCGGAAAGAAACAAGGTCTTGACTTCAATATTGTGATAAGGTACAAGCACATGATCCTTGTTGACTGCCGTCTCGTAATCGTAGGCATAAGTCGGGACATCCTTGGCGACTTCAAAGAATTCATAAGTGCTGCTGTGTACGTCAGCCCTGGGGGTCGCGGTCAGTCCGACAAAATAGGCGTCGAAATAGTCGAAGATGGCTTTGTACTTTTTGAAAATGCTGCGATGACTTTCATCAATGATGATTAAATCAAAATGAGCCGGCGTAAAAAGCTGGGTGCCGTCTTCATTTCTGGCGCTGTCAATGGCATTCAGCATGGTGGGGTAAGTAGAAAAGACGACCCGGGCGTTCTTGTCTTCTCTGTTTGATAACAGGTTGCAGAGAGACATGTCCGGAAGCAGGTTCTTGAAGGCGTCTTTTGCTTGTCTCACTAAGGCGGTCCGATCGGCCAGGAACAATGTATTGGTGACATATCCTCCCCTAGAGAGGACATCGGCCAGGCTGGCAGCGGTTCTGGTTTTTCCGGTGCCGGTGGCCATGACGAGCAGGGAACGCATATGGCCTTTTGCGATATTGTCACAGACAGCCCTGACAGCTGCTTTTTGATAATACCGGTCGGTTATTTTGTCATCGATCGATATTTCGCTGAGTTTCTTTCTTAAAGTCCGTTTGTGATAGATTCGCTGCAGATCATCACGGGAAAAGATGCCGCTGACCTGCCTCTGCGGTCCGGTGCGATCGTCCCAGATGAAATAGTCATAGCCATTGGTATTAAACATGATCGGTCGATGACCGGTCATTTTCTCAATGCAGTTCGCATAAAGCTGGGCCTGATAGGTGCCTGCCCGAGCATCCCTGAGGGTTCTCTTGGCTTCGATGATCGCCAGTGGTGTGCCGTCTTTCCCCCAAAGTACATAATCCACGAAGCCCTCGCTGGATCCTGATTCGCGGGGCATCCCGACGACCGACATTTCTTCTTCGACGCAATCTTTCCTAGCGCTCTGCGAGAATTGCCAGCCGAGCAGTTTCAGATCTATATCGATGTATTTCTTCCTGGTTTCATATTCTGTTAGGTCTTCCGGAGTGAAGGCCCGGTCGGTCTTGTGTTCCAGTTTATGGGCAGTGATTTCCGAACTTTTATTTTGCAGTTCCGCAATGAGTCTGGCAATTTTTTGGTCTTTTTCGTCTATGATTTTGCTGGTTGATGTTTTGAGGGCGTTTAGTTCATCCGCCAACCTGGCTTTGATTTGGCTGGCCTGTTCTGCATTTTCCGCGAATTGAGGGATCAGCTTTTCGTTGAATTTCCTTTCCTGATAATCGGAGCCGTAGCAATAATCGATCCACTCGATGAATTCGAAGAGGATGGCTAAGGAGAGTACGGCATCGTTGCGAGAGATGTCTTTGCCTGTATGGACAGCAAGATTCCCGATCTTGATGATGTAGCGCAGTTTATTCCAAGTGGACGGATTTACGGCATCGCGGAAGGATTCTTCATGAATTAGGGCTTGCAGGTTGTTCTTATATGGCACCGCCATTGTGGAATCGGCAGAGTATACCCATTTGACGGCCAGTTCGAATGCCTTGCGGCTGCCGACCGCGGACATGGCAGCAGATGTTGATAAGACGTTTTCAGCCTCAATACAGGCATTGGAAAACAGTTGGTATTCGGGGACGCTCTTTAGAAATGCGAAATTGGCTGCCACTTGATCACCTGCATTTCTCAGCCGAAATACCGACTCATAAGACTGTTGAAGAGGTTCTGGCTTTCGGCGATGGATTGTTTGACGAGGGCCTTCTGGTTTTCGATCTGGATTACGATTTCGGCGAATCTGTTTTGGAGATCGATTGGTGGAACATAAATCCGAATACTGCCTAGTTCTTTTGCATTAATATTAGCCATCCCAATTATGCATTTTGCCATTGATCTCAAGACCAATTTTCCATATTCGGAATTTAGGAATGCCGATAGAAATTCGTTGTTGGAACGCTCATTGGGTGTTAGCTTTATCAAGTAACCGGCAAAAGCCATCGGGTAATTTTCCCTGTATGCCGCTGTTTTCCCTACCATTTCTTTACTATTTGTCCTGTTAAATAACAGCTCTCCTTTATGAACCATATATTTCGCCTTATCGTTCTCAGAAAGATTAATGTACTTCAAATCACTGAAATCCCATTCGCCACTGTAAGTAATATTGTTCATACGAAGAATGGGGTATTCTGAGGGTTGAGTAAATGCTTTCTCGCTAGTCCCATATTGAGCATTTTTTACTAAGCCTCTTATACAGGATAGTTCCCAGCCCTTTTCGTTTTTGGCGGGATCCCCAAACATATCGTAATAAGTAGCCTTAATCAAATTGTCAAGTTCTTCAAGCTGTCTTTTATGGCCATCTATTATTTCTTGTGATTTATCTAGTGTTTCGACAACACGCTTTTGTGAACTAAGCGGGAATAATTGAATTTCCACTGATTCGATAACATCCCGAGTAATACCTTGAATTGTAGCCCCCCGCTGCCAGTACCTAAAATAACTCGCTCTTGATTTCAAAAAATAACAGAGGTATTTCTTATCTAGTCTCGACTCTTCTGGAAGGATGGCCGTTATATCTTGACTAAAGCAAAGATCCATTCCAGCAATAGCTACTTTACCGACTCCAGTTCGTGACACCAATAAGACAGTTCCCTTTTCTACGAAATTTGTGGCGGATTTATTAACCGCTTCCTGAGTAATAAAGCTTCTTGCACTTGTTACCTCATTGGTTCCTATATCTGCACCCGTAATCAAAGGTATAGTCCCCGAATAATACCGCTCTTCAGTTTTGCTGGGGGTTCCACCATTGAGAAAGCCACAAACATCCCCCAACCTCACCATCGGCCACTTACTCATCCCTCAGCATCTCCCTCAGCTCTTCCATCTTGGCTTTCAAATCAATCGCCAATTGGTCAAGCCGGGCCATGATGACCTCGGGTTGCTCATACTCAACCTTTTCATACTCAATTTCCTTGTACCGGTTAATCGACAAATCATACCCATTATTCTGGATCTCTTCCTTAGCAACAAGAAAACTCTGCTCAGTCCGCTTTCTGTTCGCTTCATTCGCCAAATCATGAAACCTGGCCACAATATCAGGAATATCGCCATCATTGCCTAAGTCAGTACGCTTATCATCCAGCGAGAATCCATCCGACTTCATATCATAAAACCAAACCTTATCCGTCCCGCCGGCATTAGTCTTGGTAAACACCAAAACAGCCGTGGAGACACCGGCATAGGGCTTGAAAACACCACTGGGCATCGAAATTACAGCCTGAAGATTCTGGTTATCCACCAGTTCCTTCCGCAGTGCCTTATGGGCATTAGAAGTACCGAATAAAACGCCATCTGGCACGATACAGGCCCCTCTGCCCCCGACCTTCAGCATCCGGAGAAACAGCACCACAAAGAGCAACTCGGTCTTTTTGGTATTGCAGACCGCTTTCAGATTATCATTGATACTCTCCGCATCCACGGTACCGGTAAAAGGCGGATTGGCTAACACAACATCAAATACGTCCGAATAGTCATTTTGTTTTGAAACACTGTCTTTATAATCAATATGAGGATTCGAAATAGAGTGCAGCATCAGGTTCATGGCTGACAACCGCAGCATCGTGCGATCAGTATCAAATCCGGTAAAAATATCTCCTTCAAAACGCGCCCATTGATCAGCGGTCATGGTGCTTTCATAATTTCCCCTGATATACTCAGCCGCAGAAACCAGAAAACCGGCCGTACCGCAAGCTGGATCACAGATCCGATCATCAGGAGTCGGCGCCACTAACCGCACCATCATATCGCGGATATGCTTTGGCGTCCTGAACTGGCCATTCTGGCCGGCCACCGACA
>DIQC01000064.1:12648-21213 GCA_002426495.1 Thermacetogenium sp. UBA5472 | reverse complement strand
TTGTGGACGTAGGCATAATCAGGCTGCACTTGTACCGGAAGCGAGATTTCTTCCGGAAAGAGAAGCGAGTGCAATGCTGAATCATCCATGGATTCTACATTTTCAGCAACAAGGTGATTTTGGTCGGCAGCCTTAAATATTTTGGATACAGTGTTGCGCGATACCCTTAAGATATCGGCGATCCTCCGCTGGCTGCAGCCCTGTGAACGCAGCTTTAAGACTTGTTTTTCTTTGGACATATAAAATGTCTCCTCTCAATAGTATTACGGTCAAAACCGCAATGCTATTGTAACGCTTGAAACAGTGGCTCTCCACAGCGGATTGTTCTGAATTTTAGGAGGCTCTATTATTCGGATTGCATGGCTCTCCGTATCGGATTAAATGGCTCAAATTGAGCGGAATATTCAATGATTAATAAAGGTATTTGTGAATGTCAAGCACTTTTTTCAGGTATTCGGTAAAACTAATTTGCTGCAATTTTCACCGTATTAGATAAAGATGTGATTCAGATGTTCAAAGTTTGGCCGACTCTACCTGCACCTCTATTTTGATCCGAATAAACAGGTGGGTGATTGTGTTAAAGTTGATCTTTATATTGAGCAACTGCATTCATTCTAGGGCGGGGATGATTATAAGTCACCGCCTTACTTTTGTGCTCATTTCACGCAAAAGGATAACAAAATGTCATACATAAAAAGCAGGAGTTCTAGAAGAAGCGCATAAATCTATAATTTAGGTTCGAATTATAAATAACGTTATGTTATCGATCATCTTGCTTATTCTAGAAAAAGCTTGAAATATTTGCAGCAGCACTAAAACGGAGGAAAATCGATGGACAATAGAAGAGAAATATACCTGGACAATGCGGCAACTTCCTGGCCAAAACCTGAAACTGTCTATCAAGCGATAGATCATTATAACCGCCAGATTGGGGCGAGCCCTGGACGGGGGAGCCATAGTAGAACGATTGCAGCCGGAGAGATAGTTTTAAACACTCGTGAAAAGTTGGCAGAGTTATTTAACATCAAGGACAGTTCGCGGATCGTATTCACAGAGAATGTCACGATGGCTATTAACATCGGGCTCAAGGGCCTGCTTGATCCGGGGGATCATGTTGTGATCAGCAGTATGGAGCATAATGCTGTGGCACGCCCTCTTCATGCATTGCAAGACAGTGGGGTTATCGAGCTGACTATTATCCAGTGCGCAGCTGATGGCAGCCTTGACCCCTGTCTTGTCGAACAGGCTATTACAGAGAAAACCAGGCTTGTCTGTTTGCTTCATGCATCAAATCTTACAGGGACGATTATGCCCATAGATGCCATAGGGAAGATTGCCCACGAAAAAGGTGTCCTGTTTATGGTTGATGCAGCTCAAACAGCAGGAGTGCTGCCCCTTGATGTGCAGGAGCAGAGGATCGATATACTTGCTTTTACCGGGCATAAAGGGCTGCTCGGTCCTCAGGGAACAGGCGGCCTGTACATCAGACCAGGTCAGGAGATCAGGCCATTGATCGAAGGGGGGACAGGCTCCTTGTCAGAACAGATTTACCAGCCCGATTTTATGCCTGATAAGTTGGAGAGTGGTACCCCGAATACCCCCGGAATAGCCGGGCTGGGAGCAGGGGTTGAATTTATTCAGCAAACAGGGCTCGAGAGGATACACAGTCATGAGCGGGAATTGACAGATATGCTCATTGAGGGGCTGAGGGATATTGATGGGGTCATTATTTATGGGCCTCAGGACTCTAACCGGCAGACAGCTGTTGTTTCTTTCAATATTGAAGAAATGGACTGTGGTAGGGTTAGTATGCTTCTTGACCAGAAGTACGGAATTTTATGCAGGTCAGGACTGCACTGCGCTCCTTTGGCGCACCGGACAATGGGAACATTGAAAAGTGGAGCCTGCCGCATCAGTGCTGGGTTTTATAATACAAAAGAGGAAATTGATCAAGTTGTGCGGGCAGTCTATGAGATTGCTTGTTCCAATGAATAATGTGATTTTTCAAACAGAGCAGAAAAAATACTATAAAGGGGATAGGGTATTATGAAAAAAATCATCGATGCCAGAGGGCTGGCTTGCCCTCAACCGGTTGTTCTAACAAAAAAAGGATTAGAAGAAAGTGAACAGCTGACAACTATTGTCGATAATAGTGCCGCTGTGGAAAATGTGACTAAATTAGCCAAGAGTAAAGGCTGTACAGTTCAGTTGGAGGAAAAAGAGGGGGATTATTATCTGCATATCAGTAAAAGCTGCTGTGATGTTCTCTCCCCAAATGAGGAACAAGAAAAGGCGGTTGTGCTGATTACCAGCAATCTGTTCGGCCAGGGTGAAGAAGAGTTGGGTAAGACGCTGATGAAAAGCTTTCTTTATGCCCTGACCCAGGTGGAAAATATAAAGCAGATGATTTTTATGAACAGTGGTGTTTTCCTTACCACAGAGGGTTCCGAGGTCATAGAATCGCTCAAAGCAATGGAAGAGAGTGGTGTTGAGATATTGTCCTGTGGCACATGCCTGGACTACTATGGTTTGAAGGATAAGCTGGCAGTGGGTGAGGTTACCAATATGTATACAGCTGTGGAAGCGATCACTTCTGCATCCCGGGCTGTAACACTTTGATTGTCGTCTAAATTATTATCTTGAGGGGGAAGGGTTATGGTAAAGATTGCTGATCCGCAGATGGTTGAAAAGAAAGCGGGAGATCTCTACCGCTGCGGGGACTTTTTTTGTTCTGAAGCAGTTGTTAAAACTATCAGGGATGAGTTTGAGCTGCCACTTCCCGATGATGTGCTAGCTATGGCATCAGGGTTTCCTGTTGGTATCGGGGGTGCAGGCTGCACCTGTGGTGCAATCAGTGGTGGTGTTTTAGCCCTAGGCATGGTTTTTGGCAGAAAAACAGCGGGCGATCCCAGTGTCAATAAAATTATGGCTCTAGCCAAGGAACTGCATGATAACTTTAAGAGCCGCCATAAGAGCACATGCTGCCGTGTACTGACCAAGGGGATGGAGAAGGGGTCTCAGGAGCACATGAACCAGTGTGTCGCTTTTACAGGTGAGGTTGCCGCGGAAACAGCAAAGATTATTTTGAGGGAGAGAAATAATCATTAATAACCTAAATATTTTGCTAGCAGGAATCACAAGATCATGCTAGAATATTATTAATAAAAGAATATGTTAAATATGAACCACGGAGGTTCTGGCGGATTCCACAGAAGTGGATGCAGAATACTCGTGGTTTTTATTTTTAACTAATGTTTCAGACGGAAAGGGCAAGGAAGATCTCATTTCTTATTATATCCTTCAGGTACACCTTTCTTGGTATCGGGTACCTGGTCGGGAAACGTGTCCAGTAATAAGAGTGAAAAACAGTAGAGCAGTGGAAATAGGTGATAAAATGCGGATTGCTGTTATTGATGGGCAGGGAGGAGGAATTGGTCGGCTGATAACAGAGCAGATCAGAAAACACCTTCCAACCAATACAGAGATCATAGCCTTTGGGACAAATGTCATTGCTACATCGTTGATGCTTAAAGCTGGTGCTAATGAGGGAGCTACCGGTGAAAATGCTGTTATCCAGAATGTTGACGATGTAGATGTTATTGTGGGACCTTTGGGGATTATTTTAGCCCACTCTATGAGGGGTGAATTAACAGCCAATATGGCTGAAGCCATTGCCAAGAGCAAGGCACATAAAATATTACTTCCTCTGACACTATCACGGGTAGAAGTAATTGGAGTACAAGTTGAACCTTTGCCACACCAGGTTGAGAAAATGATTAATAGGTTAAAAGAGATGATGGAGGTGAAGACAGATGTGTGAGTCCCACGCTTATCTACGTACAGGCGATCAAGAGGAGCTGTTTTTTGAAAATGTAGACCGGGTTGAGCCGCAGGAAGACGGTGGTGTTATGCTGGAAAACATTTTCGGTCAGCGCAAAATGATCAGAGCCAGGATCAAAGAGTTGGCCCTGGTGGATCACAAAATCATTTTAGAAGAAATTGAGTAAAATTTATATTAGCAATGTGGCCGTGGAAGGTTCACAATTCCGCAAGAAGCGGATGCTATTCCACGGCCTTTTTTTGCATATATTTAACCTCCCAAAAAATCTACGGTGGTCATCTAAACCCATGTAGGAAAAATTCCCCCTTTATTACCTAACATAAGGGCATGAAGTCTTTATGTTAGGTGATTTTATATCTTTAAGGCTTTTGGATGGTATAATAACACTATGAATTTATTTAAATGGCTTAGATTTGGGTGGTGATTGTTTGTCAGAACAGGAGAAGTATTATGATTTTGATGTGCTAACCTTTCCTTCTACCCATTATGCTTTAAAGGCTGAGAAGCTCTGTAAAAAGGACGGGATCCGGGTGGCGATGATTCCTCTTCCCCGGGAGCTCAGTACTGACTGCGGGGTTTCCTTGATTGTTTGTCCCGAGGAGTGCAAGAATGCCGAGAACCTGCTGCGGCAGGCGGGTGTTTCTTTGAATGGTGTGCATCGCCTTCAGCGGAAAGGGAAAGATGCGCGTTTGTGGCAGAACATGCTGAATATATGAAGTTCAGCATATCTTTATAACAGACTTAGTTGGCGTGAGTCTAACGCCAACTAAGTCATTAGCATACTATTAACTATTAACTAAGAGTAACAATACCTTATGTATTGAACTCTTAGTTAATCATTCTTGCTTCAATGAGATTAAACGAGGGGAATTTGGTATAAACCCCGTTAAGGAGTTGTGGTAATGAATCTGTTGCTTCCCAAAGAGGTACGGGATGCCTGCACACTCTTGGCGGATCACCAGAAACAGTCTTTTGTTGTGGGGGGCAGTATTAGAGATCTTTTATTGGGAATACCACCCCAGGATTGGGATCTGGCAACAGATGCCAAACCCCGGGAAGTGGAGCGGATTTTTAGAGCTGATGGGTATCGGGTAATACCTACTGGAGTTAAATATGGCACAGTAACTGTCAGGAAAAACGGTTTACCACTGGAAATCACCACCTTTCGTTCGGAAACTGGGTACCTCGATTACCGCCACCCTTCGCAGGTGAGTTTTGTTTCAGGGATTGAGGATGATCTAGGAAGGCGGGATTTTACCATCAATGCCCTGGCCTATGATCCTCTGCAGTCCTATTTCTGCGATCCATATCAAGGCATTGTTGATCTCTGTAAAGAGCAGATCAGGGCTGTCAGGAACCCGGAGGAGCGTTTTGCTGAGGATCCGCTTCGCATGTTGCGGGCTGTCAGAATATCTGCCGAACTGGGGTTTTCTATAGAGAACAAAACAAGACATGCCATGATCAGAAATGCTGAATTGCTGGGCAGAGTTTCCGCGGAGCGCATGCGCGATGAGCTTAACCGTCTTCTGCTGGCATCACACTTCTGTTTGGGATTAGAAAACCTATTGGAATCAGGCTTGTTGTTTATAATAATACCCGAACTGAAGGAAGGGTGGTTATTCAGCCAGTATCATCCCTCTCATCAATACACAGTTCTCCGACATACCCTGGAGGCAATGCGCTATACTCCGGCACAATTAGAGGTGCGCTTAGCCATTCTCCTGCATGATGTGGCCAAACCGCGCTGTTACAGCAGAGGGGATGATGGGCGCGGCCATTTTTATGGTCATCATCTGGTGGGGGCAGAGATGGCTGAGGAGATTTTGCGCAGGCTACATTACAGCAACCAGATAATCAAAGATGTTGTGATGCTGGTCAGAGAGCATATGCTGGAATTGAAAATGGGGCCCGGGGGGCAGCGTCGTCTAATTGCTAGAGTGGGAAGGGAGAAGATACCTGCACTATTGAGTGTGCGACTGGCTGATATCATGGCCCACAGCAGAAGTCAGCTATTGCGTTCCCTTGAGGAATATGAGAAGTTCTATCATAAACTGCAGCAGGTAATGACAACCGGTGAGGAATTTGTCATGAAAGAACTTGCTGTTAATGGAAACGATGTCATGGAAGAGACAGGGATTTCTCCGGGACCGCTAGTAGGAAAGATTATGCGGAAGCTCTGGCAGGAGGTACTGGATGACCCACGGAAAAATGAACGGGAATATCTTTTAAAATTGGCTAAAAAGATGATCAATAACCCTCGCTGAGCCGTTCAGCCAGTTTCATCGGGAGATTGGCTGCGGCCACTTTGTGCTGTGTTCGCTCAATATTGTATGGAACATGGACGAATTCTATTTCCTGCTTTTCGGAATTATAGATAATATATGAGGCACCTGGCCTACCGTCTCTGGATTGTCCAACACTGCCGGGGTTGATCAAAAACAGTCCCTGGTCACTAAGGGTGTAGTGTGTACCCTCTGAAACTTCCTGTACAGCGTTTTCCTCAGATGTATAGAGAGCTCTTTGGTGGGTATGGCCGAAAAAGCAGAGATTGATCGAAGGGTGATGGTTACGCATATATGAAAACCCTCTTAGAGCAGCGCCTGGGGTAAAGATATAAGCGTATGGGTCCCAGGGAGCACCATGTACGGCAAGGAACTGATCACCCACAAGCAGATGCTCTGGCAGTGTCCGCAGCCAATCTTTGTGTTCCTCTTTGAGCTTTTCGGCAGTCCAAAGGATTGCTGTTTGGGCGGTAGGGTTGAAGTCATCGACATCGCAGAGCCCTATGGCAGCATCATCATGGTTACCTCTGATGCAGATAAATTTAGATTTTCTACAGAGTTTACTGCAGGGATTGGGATCGGTGTAATAACCGACGATATCCCCCAGGCAGACGACTTTATCCACCCTTTGGGCCTTTATGTCTTTCAATACAGCGCCCAGGGCTTCTAAATTTGCATGAATGTCGCCAACGATGGCATAACGCATTGGTGCCGTCCTTCCTTTCTCTTTCGCCCAGTTGTTATTATTAATACTTAAGTCCTATTTTATTTTCAAGGAGATGATCAGCTTTGTCAACTGCAAAAGTAATTAATGATCATTAATGATCATTGTGGAAATAAACTGAGAGGGCGGAAATTAATTTCTTGGCGATAATGTCTGACAACTGATAATCATGATTTTTGCATGAAACTCCTCACCCCGGAAATGATAAACAGGGGTGATTTTTTATGGCGGTTAAAATTGAAGAAGACTGCTATCGTTCCTTTCAAGGAATGTCTTGGAGGGATGATATTGATGTTGGCGACTTTATTCTCTCTAATGTAAGGCCTTATCATGGGGATTCTTCATTTCTTGCGGGGCCTACAGAGCGTACCAGCAGGCTCTGGAGGATCTGCCGAGATCTACAAATTGAAGAGCATGATAGGGGAGGGGTTTATAAGATAGACCCTCATACTGTCCAGGCGATCACATCCTTTCCGCCTGGCTATATCGACCGGGATTTGGAGATCATTGTGGGGCTGCAGACCGATGAACTTCTGAAAAGGGCGGTCAATCCCTTTGGAGGGATCCGTATGGCTGACAACGCCTGCCGTCAGTATGGGGAGGAAATCGATCCTAAAATGAAAGAGATATTTATGAAATACCGGGTTACCCATAATGACGGAGTCTTTATGGTTTATACGAAGGAGATGCGGCGTCTTCGTCACTTCGGTATTCTGACCGGCCTTCCTGATTCCTATGGGCGGGGTAGGATCATCGGGGATTATCGTCGAGTGCCACTTTACGGTATTGACCAACTTATTGCGGGGAAGGAAGCTGACCTGAATTCCCCTGAACTGCTGCGGATCGATAATGAAGAAAAGGTGAGGCTGAGAGAAGAGGTCAGACAGCAGATCAATTCCCTTCATGACATCAAAAAGATGGCTGAAGCTTATGGTTTTGATATCAGCTCTCCCGCAATGAATGGGCGGGATGCTGTACAGTGGCTCTACTTTGCTTATCTGGCAGCTGTCAAACAGCAGAATGGGGCGGCCATGTCACTGGGACGGGTGAGCGCTTTTTTAGATATCTATTTGGAACGGGACATTGATGAAGGTACTTTAAACGAACAACAGGCGCAGGAGTTGATCGATGATTTTGCAATCAAATTGCGTATAACAAGGCACCTGAGAACCAAAGAGTATGACGAGGTTTTTGCCGGTGATCCTAATTGGATCACTGAATCTATCGGAGGGATGGCCAATGATGGCCGAACTCTGGTGACGAAGACATCTTACCGGATGCTGCATACCCTGGAGAACCTGGGTCCAGCTCCGGAGCCGAACATGACTGTTCTGTGGGCGCAAGACCTACCGAGGAAATTCAAGGAATACTGTGGGCGTATTTCAATTGCCACATGTACTTTGCAGTATGAAAATGATGATCTGATGCGCCCTATTTTCGGTGATGATTACGGGATCGCCTGCTGTACTTCAGCGATGCGCTTAGGGAAACAGATGCAGTTCTTTGGAGCCCGCTCCAACCTGGCCAAATGTCTGTTGCTCGCTCTGAATGGGGGCCGTGAGGAGGCCACCGGAGAAAAGATTGCTCCCAACATCTATCAGGCTGGCCCCGGGCCTCTGAATTATGATGAGGCGTGGCCGGCTTTTCAAAAGATGGTGGGTTGGTTGGCTGAGAGGTATGTCACAATCATGAATGTTATTCACTATATGCATGACAAG
>DIQC01000064.1:12320-12451 GCA_002426495.1 Thermacetogenium sp. UBA5472 | reverse complement strand
CTGCAGATGGCCTTGCATGATACTTTTGTCGACCGGCTGATGGCCTTTGGCATGGCCGGCATGTCTGTTGTTGCCGATTCTCTCAGCGCTATTAAGTATGCGCAGGTAGAACCTATTTTTAATGAAGAAGG
>DIQC01000064.1:4235-12011 GCA_002426495.1 Thermacetogenium sp. UBA5472 | reverse complement strand
AGCAATGTGATGTATGGCAAAAAAACCGCCAGTACCCCTGATGGAAGGAAGGGGGGGGCGCCATTTGCACCAGGAGCCAATCCTATGCATGGACGGGATACTAAGGGCGCCCTGGCCGCTATGGCTTCGGTAGCTAAGCTTCCCTATGATGATGCCTTAGATGGAATCTCTTATACCTTTTCCATCACACCTGGAGGGCTGGGGCCTGATCATGACAGCCGCATCAGGAATCTGGTCGCTCTTCTTGATGGCTATTTTTTAAGAGAGGGACACCATATCAATGTCAATGTTCTTGATAAAGACCTACTGGTGGACGCCATGCATCATCCAGAAAAATACCCGCAGCTGACCATTCGTGTCTCCGGTTATGCTGTGCATTTCGTAAAACTGACAAAGGAACAGCAGAAAGAGGTCATTGAGCGTACGATCTTTGATAGGGGGTAGTAATGAGCACTGGGTATATACATTCAATAGAAACACTTGGTACAGTTGACAATGGCGGCATCAGGTTTGTGCTCTTTCTGCAGGGCTGTGCACTCCGCTGCAGCTTCTGTCATAATCCGGATACCTGGTTGATGAAGGGCAAACAGGTGACTGTAGAGGAGATCATAGAGCAGCTGAAAGACTATAAGTCATTTTTGGACTTATCAGGTGGAGGAATAACTGTCTCAGGAGGGGAGCCCCTATTGCAGCCGGAATTTGTCAGAGACATATTTGTGCAGGCAGGGGAACTGGGAATACACCGGGCTTTGGATACATCAGGTTTTTGCCGCCACGGAAATATTCTTACAGTATTACCCCATACAGACTTAGTGATGTTCTCCATTAAGGTGGTCGATGAGGGGAAACATGAAAAGCTGACAGAAAAGGACAATAAAGAGATCTTGAAGAACCTGAAACTAGCTGTGGACTCAGGTGTGGAATTGGTGATCTCCTATGTGTTGATTCCCAATGTCAATGATTCCGCAGAGGATCTTCAAGATCTCGTTCGCCTTGTAAAATCCTTTGCTAGGGAAATTCCTGTTCAGGTTCTTAGTTATCATAAAATGGGCACAGTTAAATGGAGGGAAATGGGCCTGCCCGATCCTTTGGCTGGCATTCCACCCGCAGCGCCAGAAGAGGTGAAATTTTTCCAGAAGCAGCTTGCTGCTGCTGGAATACAGATACATTAACAGAAAAAAGGAATTACTCACTCATCATTTGTAAAAAATTACTGTCGGATACAGGTACCATTAGCGGAAAAAACCGTATCATCTACCTAATTTATATGATAAAATAACTTTATCAGGAATTTAGGGAGATTTAGGGAGATGAGAAGCTTGCCCCCGGTTTTTTCTGCAGTGGATTTACAGCGTGATCCAGGTAGGCGGTTATTAAAGCCTGCTCTGATTTTAATGATCCCCATTGTGCTTGTCTTTATGCAGATTACCTTTTCATTTGGGTTCAGTGAGGACACAATTGCCGAACAGCAAGGGAGCGACAATATTGCCAAACCAGCTCCGGCACAGGCTTCCGCCAATGAGCCGGAAACCCCTGCAGATAACGCTGAAGAGGCAGTACATATAGTGGTACCTGAGAATGATGTGCAGTCCTCGGTGCCCCTGGTTCCCAGAGAAGAGATTCTGCGTTCTGTTCCTGCCGCCGGTAAAAAGGTAGCACTGACATTTGATGATGGGCCGTCTTCTAAGTATACGGCAGACTACCTGCGAGTCTTGCGTGAAAATAATGTAAAAGCCACCTTTTTTCCGATTGGAAGACATATTAAGAGTAACGCCAATCTGGCAGCTTTGATCGCAGGGGAGGGTCATGAAATTGGCAACCATACCTATGATCATCCTAACCTGAAGCGGCAAAATAAGGACTCTATTAGGCAGCAGATATCTCGCACATCTGACCTTTTGAATCAGCGGATTCAACAAGAGATTACACTTGTGCGTCCTCCTGGGGGAAACTATGGCCCTGAGTTAGAAGCAGTTGCTGCTGAGATGAATATGCGGGTTGCTTTGTGGAGTGTTGACCCTAAGGATTGGGAAAAAAATAGAACTCACAAGGAAATAATAGCTAATATAAAAAATCACATAGGGCCAGGCTCGATCATCCTTTTGCATGAGGGAAAACCTGAGACATTAAAGGCATTACCTATACTTATCAACGATCTCCGCCAAGATGGCTGGGAGTTTGTTACGGTCTCCGAATTGGTCGGTGATAGACCCGCATCAACTACAGACAGGCCGAGCAGGGGCGAGAAACTACCGCGAATATGTAATCGAACTGCTTTAACCAGTGATTCATTAATCTGATATAGTTGTAACATTAACCGGGCGATAGACAGGGGACAGAGACTTGTCTGCTAAATCGTGTCGTCATATGTGCTACTGTGATCTTATATTTGATCTCGGCTGACCGTGTAGCAAATGTTTTCATCACAGCTGGGGCACTGCAGAAAATGGACACATTGGTCATCACCTGTGACGGTTTCTCCTTCTGTAGTGGTTTCTTCCGGTTCCTCATAGGGACCATAGGGATCTAAATAAATGCTTATTGTCCCGCAGTCCTCTAAAGGGCTGCTGCAGAGTGGGCAACTCTCTTCCAGTTGTGTCAATCCATTGCAGGCAGGGCATTTGGAAACCATTTTTTTCACCCTTACTGTTTATTATTGATGTTCGCTATTTTTTAATTTTCCCCCAAGAGGGGATTTTTATTTATCCTTATCTTTATCTTTGTTCTGAGGGAATCCGGCTTATCTGGTATCCTTCGATGAAGCAGAATCCCTTGTCCGCCTGCCACCCGCCTACCGGACGGGCAGGTCTTCAGGTATGGGGAGTAATGTCAAGGGTTATTGTGTAAGCGATCATTATCAGATATAATAAGGCATAAATGCCAGTTAGATCAGTAATATGAAGCGAATGAGGAGTGCTCATTGATGAAAGTTGCAAATTCAATTGAAGAATTGATCGGGCGTACACCCGTTATCCAATTAGGTAAAATGGCTGATCCGAAGGGTGCCCGGGTTTTTGTCAAGCTGGAGTTTTTTAACCCCGCAGGGAGCATCAAAGATCGGGTTGCTCTGCAGATGGTAGAGACTGCTGAAAAGGAAGGGAGGCTCAAACCAGGCGGGGTTATAGTTGAGCCCACCAGCGGCAATACTGGTATTGGGCTGGCTATGGTAGCTGCTTCCCGAGGATATAGGTTGATCCTTGTCATGCCTGAAACGATGAGTGTTGAGCGCCAAAAGTTGATCAGCGGTCTGGGAGCAGATCTGGTACTGACACCGGGGGATGAAGGAATGAGCGGTGCAGTAAATAGAGCGGAGGAAATGATCGAGGAACACCCTGATTATTTTTTACCACAGCAGTTTGAGAACCCGGCCAACTCGGAAGCACACCGTTTGACTACAGCTCAAGAAATCCTCGAGCAAATGGGGGATGATCTGGCCGCCTTTGTGTGTGGTGTCGGGACTGGAGGCACATTGACCGGTGTGGGGAGTGTCCTCAAGGAAAAAAGGCCGGCAGTAAAGGTTATTGCTATGGAACCGGCTGGTTCCCCTGTGCTATCAGGGGGTAAAGCGGGTGTTCATAATATTCAGGGGATCGGTGCCGGGTTTATACCCGCCGTACTTGATCAAAGTTTAATTGACCAGGTGATTACAGTGGAAGATGACAAGGCTATTGAAACAGCGAAGACAATGATGAAAAAGGAAGGCATCATGGTAGGGATTTCTTCTGGTGCAGCAGTTTATGCAGCCCTGCAGATTGCCGCTCAATTATCACCACAACAAGCTGTTTTAGCCATCGCACCTGATACGGGAGAGCGTTACTTGAGCACCGCTTTATTCGACTGAATGATCCCTGTTCCCCTGTCTGCCTCAGTCTGATCAAAATGGCAATTGACCGTTAGGAATAGAAGGAATTCGCAAAGCGAATTCCGACTAAACCCAACGACCAACCACCAACGACTAACAACTATTAGAATATTTTCACGTCATATGCTCCATGGTGTCGCATAAGATCTGCGGCATCATTCAAGCGCTCGTCGCTTCCTTGAACCGAGACGATGGTTTTACCCTGCTTGATGTCTTCTTCATATTGCTTTCCTTCAGCTTCTGGGATGCCCCAGTCAATCAACCCACCGGCTATCCCTCCGGCAGCCGCCCCGGATAAAAGTCCGGCAATTGGGCCTACGGCTAAAAGTGGTCCTATACCAGGTATGACCAGAGCACCAGCACCGGCCGCAAGGCCCGCCAGGCCACCGAGAGTACCCCCTGTTGTGATCCCTGCCATAGGCGAATTGCCTTCTTCGCCTCTCCCCATCTTTGTCTCCTGAATATCTCCTTTACCTTCATCACGGGCTACAACAGAAATATCCTTGTGGTATCCCTTATCCCGTAACCCTATGGCAGCTTGTTCTGCCTTCCCGCGATCATCAAAAACACCTAGAACTATTGATCCCATAACCATACCTCCAAGTATAGTTTTTTTACTCCTTTATATTGTGTAGTGAATCTTAAATTTTATACCCCACTAATATTTTCCATATAAAGAGTATTGTGAAAAAATGAGGGAGAATCGGTATTTTCTTGCCAAAACTGCTATCCTCATATAAAATCAAAACTGATTTGCCAAAAAGTAATGTCTCAGGAGGGATGAGTTGATGATTCCGGTCATTTTTATTTCCGGTTATTCCAATACAGGTAAAACCACGCTTGTAAAAAACCTGATTCAATCTTTCAAAGAGATGGGGTATCGTGTGGCAGCTGTCAAGCATGCTGTTCACGGTTATGAACTGGATGTTCAAGGCAGGGATACTTGGCACTACTGTCAAGCAGGAGCGGACCAGGTAGTTGTCGTCGGGCCTGG
The DNA here is from genome assembly GCA_002426495.1 of Thermacetogenium sp. UBA5472. Taxonomy (GTDB): domain Bacteria; phylum Bacillota; class DSM-12270; order Thermacetogeniales; family Thermacetogeniaceae; genus Syntrophaceticus. Next base: position 7,155 of record DIQC01000064.1, on the reverse strand, counting down.
TTCTTTGACCAGGCATCAGCTCTATGCACAAGAACCTCCTTTCCAGGAGGTTCTTGAAATGATCGAAGATGTTGATCTGATCATTGTTGAGGGCTTCAAAAAGGAAGCAGGCCCCAAAGTTGAGGTTATCAGGAAGGGAAAGGAACGACTTCCCCTGGGAAATGATTTGATAGCTGTTGTCAGCGATGAACCATTAACACAAAAAGTGCCATGTTTTGCTAATAATGATGTGGATCAACTGGCAAAATTTATAATTGACTATTTTTCTTTATAGGTCGTTTTAGTCGTTGGTCGTTGGACAATTGCCATTTTTACTAGCTCATCAGACAGGGGGACTGTCTGCTAACAAACTTGGCGTAAGTTTCCCGCTTTTTTATAAGCGAGAGTCTTACGCCAAAGTCATCAGTAAACTATTAACTAAAAGTAACTAAGAGTGCCAAGTACTTTGTATTGAAATCTTAGTAAAATCATTTTCTGGCGATATATGGCAAAACATGTATCACCAGAACCGTCCCCCTGATCCGCTCTTCTAACACTTCAAATCGTTGAATACCAAACCGGTCAGCAGCTTTGGGTAAAAATATGTGGACTTCTGGGGCATTTTATCTCCGGCAGATGCCACCTTGATAATCTCAGATATCTTGGTTGGGTTTAACAGAAACACTAACTGAGCATCGTGATTCAATGTGTTCAAGGCTACCGCATCTTCTCTGGTATAAGTGATGTGTTCCTGATCGGCGATCTTTTCCGGACTCATATCCAATATCTTTTGGAAGATCAGCGTTTGTAGAACTGAGGCGTCTAAGCTGCACCAAGCGAGAGATTTTTCGGGAGAGGAGTCTTGAACATGACTGTTGTCCCGCAGTACAACTAAATACAGGGCAGGTTCCCTGGTCCCCATGATAAATGCTGTTTTCCCCGCATCTTGCTGCTTCTTCAAAAGACTGGACAAGTCTTTCTCCTGGGAGTCTATTTTTTCCACATAGAAATACTCTTCAAGCTTATTTCGAAAACCGATGAGATCAAGGTCTGGTAAGCTGTGTACTACTCTGTGGGTTGGTAGCACAACCATTCCAGGATCACAGGCATTTACCAGGTAGATGAGTATAGAGCTGCATGCAGGATATTGATCACGGTTTTGGCGGTAAAATTCCAGAGCTGTTTCGTAGCGGTGATGGCCGTCAGCAATATAGAGCACCTGGTTTTCCAGGGTGGAAGTGATTTTTTCATTAAGTTTGGGATCAGTCATTACCCAGACCCGGTGCTGTTCTCCCATGGCATCTGTCAGCCCTATCTCTGCTTGAGCTTCTTTCACTTTTTCATATTCCTGATCAAGAGTCATCTCTTCATCAACATAAAAGACAAAAATGGGGCTGAAGTTGGCCACACACTCAGACATGAGAGCCAGGCGATCAGCCTTAGGTTTTAGCAGTGTTTCTTCATGAGGGAGTATCCTGCCAGTTGTAAAATCCTCCAGCTTGACGCGGGCGAAGAACCCAGTTCTGGTGTAGTCTGTTGTGTTGATGGAAAATTGCTGCTCATAAAGATATAAGGCATCCATGGCCTCACGGATTAAGACGCCTTCTTCCAGCCATTTCCTGAAGTGGCATGCTGCCCGTGTATACCTGTTTTCGTTTTCTGAATCATCCGGAAATTGGTATCCCAGTTCTAAACGTATGCTATTATAAGGGTTTTTTTTGTAATAGTTTTTTTGTGCCTTGTCGTCAATAACATCGTAGGGTGGTGTGATCACATCAGAGATGTTCTTGACTTTTTCCAGGTTGTATCGAATTCCTTTGAATGGTAAAACTTTTGCCATTTTCTCGCCCTCCTTGCTGCATCCTATTGTATAATTAATATTCCAGTTAAACAAGAACTAAACAATGGCTAAGATTGGCAAGATAAACATTGAAAATTATATACTTTCATGTTTTAATTCAGATGTGAGCAATAAAAGCAATGCATAAAAGTAATGTAATAATGGCTAGGTGAATAAATATAGTGAGCATAGATTATCATCTACACCCTCTTGGTCACAAAGCAGGGCGGTACACAAAAGAGTTGTTGATGCCCTTTCTTGATGAGGCACAGGTTCATGGGCTGAGAGAAGTCGGTTTTGCAGATCATGACGATTTTGTTGAAGGGATTAATATGGAAAGCATTCTTTCATTAAAGACACTGTACCCAGATATGGATATAAAATTGGGACTTGAGGTGTCTTACCGGCCGGGAAGAGAAGAGGAAATAAAAAGAATTGCCGGAATGCTTCCTTTTGATTTCTTAATTGGGTCGATACATGATCTGAAAGGCTGGATGTTCGATCATCCTGATTTTCGTTCTGGCTATAGCAACTGGGATATCAGTGACTTATATGGCGAATATTACAGTAGTTTAGGGCAGCTAGTCACCAGCGGTCTTTTTGATATTGTGGGGCATCTTGATGTGATAAAGGTTTTTGGTTACCGCCCACAAGGTGAACTTCTGCCTTTTGCTGAACAGGTTCTGCAGTCTATCAGCCGCACCGATCTTATAGTGGAGGTAAATACAGCAGGGCTGCGCAAACCTTGTGCTGAAATCTATCCTGCAGAGGAACTGCTTGTCAGGTGTTTCGAGCTGAATATACCTGTGACTCTCGGTTCTGATGCTCATACAGCAGGGGATGTAGCTAGAGATTTTGCGTATGCTAAAGAATTGTTGTACCGGACAGGTTACCGCCGATTAAAGGGTGTTACCAAGCGTCAAAGCTATTCAGTACTGCTTTAACTTACTGACTTGGCGTAAGTTTACCGTTTAGAAACGGGAGTCCAACGCCAACTAATGACGCAGGTGGAGGGAACATGTCCTTTTTATTGCTCATTATAAGCCTCGGTTTAATTTTAGTTGCGGCGGAGATCTTCACAAATGGGGTGGAGTGGCTAGG
>DIQC01000064.1:0-4095 GCA_002426495.1 Thermacetogenium sp. UBA5472 | reverse complement strand
GCTAGGAGTGAGGCTGCATCTGTCAGAGGGCGCGGTGGGTAGCGTTCTGGCAGCTGTGGGCACAGCACTACCTGAATCCCTGATTCCATTGATTGCTTTTATTACTGGGACGGGGATTGAACAGCAGCAGGTGGGGATTGGGGCCATTATCGGCGCACCCTTTATGCTGAGCACTTTGGCTTTCTTTATCAGTGGATTAGTAGTGGTGCTCGAGGCTAAAAAACGCCTCGATTTCCCTTATCTGATCGTTGATGATGTGATAATCAAGCGGGACATCATTTTCTTCTTTATTGGTTACAGCATCGGCCTGGGTGCGGCCTTTATTGATAATACAATAATTCAATATCTGATCGCCGCTTTTTTAATTGTCTGGTACTCCTTTTACGTCTGGTTATCACTGAATATGGGCAGAAGCGTGGGCGACAGTTCAGAATTACGCCCTCTTTATTTCAGCTTTTCCAAGAAAAACCCACGCCTACGGCTGATTATTTTTCAGATCATTTTTGCCATTATGGTTCTTGTAATCGGAGCCGATCTTTTTGTTGATGAGGTCTCTATAATTGCTGAAATGCTAGGTATCTCTCCCTTTATTCTTTCATTGATTATTGCTCCTATTGCTACAGAACTTCCGGAAAAATTCAATAGTGTCATCTGGCTGCTCCAAAAAAAAGATACCTTTGCTATTGGTAATATCACTGGAGCAATGGTCTTTCAAAGTGTTATACTGCCTAGCATAGGTATAATTTTTACAGACTGGCATTTTGTCAGTGGGTCCTTATTGCCGGTAGTTTTAACATTTCTTTCAGTGGGTCTTGTCTATCTGTCTCTTTTATTGAAGAGAAAACTCAGTGCCTATGTTTTATTGGCAGGAGGCTTGTATTATCTCATCTTTTTATGGGGAATGCTGCATTAATATGGCGGGGGTTCTGGCTGCGGGTTGATGCTGATCGTTTTGGCTCTGTTATTTATTTTACAGGGCGCCCAGTCAGTGATATAAATAATTATAAAGAATATTGAGAGCAGCGAGCGGTGTGATATCAGTAGGCAGCTGTAATATTTGTAATTCGCTACAATCTAAGGAGGATGATCTGATGAATCACTATGATTACGCGCATAATTTGGCACGTTCTTTAAAAGAATCAGAGGAATACCAGGCTATGCTCAAGGCGAAGGAGCAACTGGAAGCAGACCCCAAAAATAAGGAGATGCTGCTAGAGTTTCGCAAGTTTCAATGGGAGATGCAAAAATCCCAAGCTCTCCAAGTAGAGATTGATGAGGTCACCAAGTGCAGGATGGCGCAACTAGGGGATCTAGTGGGAGCCAACTCAGCAATCCAAGACTACTTGATGGCAGAGTATCGGTTTGGCCAGGTAATGATGGATATTCAAAAAATACTGAGTGATTCCCTTGCCGAGTGGTTCAAGATCGCGGCAGAGTCTGTCATTGGTGAGGAAGAAACGCCACAACAATAAGACCTCAGATCAATCAAGGTTATAGAGTTAAATTATAGGACTAGTGTAGAAAACGGGTTGGGGGCAATTGACCGGTTCTTTATTTGTTGCTATAATCTCTTCTAGTTTTTCGCAGATTATCAGGTATTGGAGGAAATAACATGTTGAGCACACCAGATCTTTATACACTTGTTTCTGCGGCAGCAGAAGGAGAAAAAGAGCTGACAGCCTTTGATCAAGCACTTTTAAAAGCAGGGGTAGGAAATGTGAATCTGCTCAGGGTCAGCAGCATCCTGCCGCCTGGGGCAGAGTTCGTCAAAGAATTGGCCTTGCCTCCCGGTTCGCTGCTGCCTATTGCTTATGGGAGTATTAGCAGCTCAGAGCCAGGGGATTTAATCGCTGCGGCTGTCGCTGTTGGTATAGGGCCCAGTACTGATGACTTTGGAGTGATCATGGAGTTTTCTGGCCATTGTACCCAGCTGGAAGCTGAGAGTGAAGTAAAAGAGATGGTGACTGAGGCTTTCCAGTACCGGGGCAAGGAATTAATAGAAATTAAGGTTACCGGTGTCGAGCATCATGTCCAATGCTGTGGGTGTGTGTTTGCGGGTATTCCGCTTTGGTACAAATAATCGTCAGACACATTTAATTATTATAAGGAGTTAATAAATATGGAATTATGGTTTACAGAAAAACAGACGCCAGGCCTTGGCATTACCTGTAAGGTCTTGCAGACACTGCATAGTGAGCAGACCCCTTATCAGGAAATTGCGGTTCTTGACACAATGCAGTATGGACGCATGCTGGTTTTGGATGGCATGGTGCAGCTGACCAGCGGTGATGAATTCGTTTACCATGAGATGCTGGCTCATGTCCCCCTACACATCCATCCCCATCCTTGTAATGTGCTGATTATCGGCGGGGGGGATGGAGGGACCGCTCGAGAGGTACTTCGTTATCCTCAGATAGAGAATGTCACTCTTGTGGAAATTGACCGTCGTGTTGTAGATGTCTGCAGGCAATACCTGCCAGAAGTTGCCAGTTCTTTTGATGATCCCAGAATGGAAGTACACTTTACTGATGGAGTGGCTTATCTCCTGAATAAAGAGAATGAATATGATGTCATTCTTGTCGATTCTCCGGAACCGATCGGGCAAGCGGAGCGTCTATTTGGTGCAGAATTTTATAAAGGGATCGCTGCTGCCCTGCGTAAAGACGGACTCTTTGCAGCTCAGACGGAATCCCCGTTTGTAAATGGTGATTTGATCACCAGTGTTTACAGCAGGGTCAGCAGCGTATTTCCCATCACCGGGTTATACCTTGCTCCTGTTCCCACATACCCCAGTGGAAGTTGGAGTTTTACGATAGGCTCCAAAAACTATGATCCGCTGGCAGCACGGGATGTGGGCCTAGAGGGATTACGCTATTACAATAGCGGAATACACCAGGCTGCTTTTCAATTGCCGAATTTCGTACAGGAACTCCTGCGCTAGGGGGTAGTGATTAGTGAAAACAGCTGAACTTTGTGTGCGAGACTGGTCATTTCTCGCAGCAAAGGATTCTTATCAAGAGTCCCGGCTTGTGCTGGCGGGTATCCCCTTAGATCTGACCTCTAGTTTCCGCCCTGGGTCTCGCCAGGGTCCTCAGGCGATACGCAGTGTATCTGAGGGATTGGAGGAATTTAGCCCTTATTTAAACCTTGATTTGGCTGACTGCCACTTTTATGATCAAGGCGACCTTTTGCTTCCTCAGGGGAATCTTAATGTCTGTTTGCAGAGGATCGAGCAGCTCTGCAGGTTACTGCTGCAAGATGAAAAACTGCCGGTCTTTTTGGGTGGGGAGCATTTGATCACCTATCCTATCATTAAAGCAGCCTTTGATTTTTATCCGGATTTAGCTGTTTTGCATTTTGATGCCCATGCCGATCTGCGGGATGAATACTTAGGTGAAACCTATTCTCATGCAACTGTAATGCGCAGGGTATGCGAGTTGATAGGGCCGGAAAACGTCTACCAGTTTGGGATCAGATCCGGGACCAGGGAAGAGTTTGCTTATGGGGATAATTTTACTCATTTTTATCCCTTTCGGGTCGTTCAGGCTCTTCAATCATCCCTCTCTGCATTGGTCGAGCGTCCCCTTTACGTCACATTAGATATCGATGTGCTTGATCCAGCTTATGCACCTGGGACAGGTACCCCTGAACCAGGAGGGGTTTCACCTCAGGACATTTTTCAAATTTTCACTTTACTGCAGGGGTGGAATGTGATAGGCTATGATATCGTAGAGTTGGCGCCAGTCTATGATCACAGTGGTATCACCACACTGCTGGCAGCGAAATTGGTGCGGGAAGGCCTGTTAGCTTTTCAGGCAGGCCAAGCTAATGAGAGTGGATAAAATGATCTGGGCATCATAAAATTCAGGAGGAAACAGTTTGTACAAAATTCATTAATCGCTGTTGACTCTGAGAAAAATGGATGCTATAATCATGTAGTCGATGGGGCGATTAGCTCAGCTGGTAAGAGCGCCTGCCTTACAAGCAGGAGGTCGGCAGTTCGAGCCTGTCATCGCCCACCAGATACGCACATTGACATGAGTACATACATTAATGGAACTGTGGTGTAGTCGGTTTAACACACCGGCCTGTCAA
>DIQC01000014.1:41290-53624 GCA_002426495.1 Thermacetogenium sp. UBA5472 | reverse complement strand
AAGCCCTGAAGTATCTTGCCAGGGGGGTGGGTTGAAATAGAACTGCGCAACCAAATGAAACTGGAACTGTTAAGTATTCCCGGGAATGTAAGGCTGGCGCGCGTTGCAGTTGCGGCGTTTGTCGCTGAGGTTGATTACAATGTCAGTGACCTTGAGGAGATCAAAGTGGCGGTATCAGAAGCGGTTTCTAATGCCGTCACCCATGGTTATCAGCAGAAGCCGGATGGTGTCATATCCATAACCGCAACCCTTTTTGCTAAGTCCTTGGAAATAGTTGTCCAGGATCAGGGAAAGGGAATTGAGGATCTTGAACAAGCTTTTGAGCCCACTGAAAGCAGTGACCCGGAGAGGATGGGGCTGGGGTTTGCTTTTATGCGCACCTTTATGGATGAACTTAATGTAGTTTCCGAATCCGGACAGGGTACAACTGTACTCATGCGTAAAAAATTGCCTGGTGCACTTCAGGCTGAAAGTTAAGAGGCGGGCTCATGGGATTGCAGGACATGAGTCTGCCTCGCTTTCCTCTCCTCAAGGAGGAAGAAGTTCTACAGTTGTTAGAAAGAACCCGTCAGGGTGACCAAAAGGCTAGAGAAAAGCTAGTCAACTGCAATTATCGTTTGGTTTTCAATATAATCAGGCGCTTTGAGGGACGCGGGCATGAAGCTGATGACCTTTTCCAGATCGGTGTCATAGGACTGATTAAAGCCATAGATAATTTTGACACTTCCTTTAATGTAAAGTTTTCTACCTATGCAGTGCCTATGATCATCGGAGAGATTCGCCGTTTTCTTAGGGATGACCATCCGGTTAAGGTCACCAGGGCGATCAAAGAAAAGGCAGTTCAGGTAAGGCATGCACGGGAGGAATTAGGGCGAAAGCTGGACAGGGAACCCACTGTTGCTGAGATCGCATCAGAATTGGGTATGGATAATGAGGAAGTTGTCCTGGCCATTGAAGCAGCACAACTTCCTGTTTCCCTGTTCGAAACTGTGGGGCAGGATGGAAACGATTTTAACGAATTGATCGATTATCTGCCCAGTTCTGACGAAGAAGAAGCAGGGTGGTTGGAAAGCATTGACCTGCATGATGCTATGGAGCGTCTTCCTGCGCGTGAACAACAGATCATTATCATGAGGTATTTCCAGGATAAAACACAAGCTGAGGTAGGGATAATCATGGGGCTGTCACAGGTGCAGGTTTCCCGCCTGGAACAGAGAGCGGTTACCAAACTACGTGAATATCTACTGCGTTAACCCGGGCGAAAAACCCGGGTTAATTTAATTATATTGAGTATGTTTGCCAGAAGTTGAGGAAATAATAATATTTAAATAAAGGAGATGAGTTGTTTTGGTTGTTAGAGTTATGGATATTATTGGCGAATCAAATACCAGTTGGGATCATGCGGTAAAAGCAGCGGTAGAGCAGGCTTCACAAAGTGCGGGTAATATTACCGGGGTTGAGGTTTCCAACCTGACAGCCGGTGTCAACCAGGGCAAAATTTCAGACTATAAAGCTAATGTGCGGATTGCCTATACAGAGTAGGAACTCACGAGGGAGAGATCACGGCACGGTTCCGGTGATCTCCCCGCCGGGTGGACCGAACCCGGATGAAGGTCTAAATACGCCTTTAACTGCTTTATTAGTGAAAAAATCTTTTACAGAAGAGTACCAAATAGGTACTCTCTGGTTTTTCCGACTACCGTATTCAGACTTCTGACTTCTGGCATCCAACATCCATTAAAGGTAGGTGAAACTGATGAAAGGAAATGTTGAACAGCAGCAGGAAAAAGAAGACACCCAGGAAGAGTACAGACTGCTGGTAGATGAGGTTAAGCCAAAGCCAAATATTTTAAAAAATTGTATCAGAGCTTTTTTGGTAGGGGGGGCTATCTGTCTTATCGGACAGCTATTCTTAACTTTCTATTTAGGAAGCTTTGGAGAAATGGAGGCAGGGGCACTCACATCTGGGACTATGGTTATTATAGCAGCATTTTTAACGGGCATTGGGGTCTATGATCAGATTGGAAAATTTGGTGGCGCAGGTTCAATTGTTCCTATTACTGGTTTCGCCAACTCAATTGTGGCTCCTGCTATGGAGTTTAAAAGAGAGGGCTTTGTTTTCGGTGTGGGGGCAAGGCTCTTCAACATCGCTGGCCCTGTGCTTGTTTACGGTATGCTGGTCTCTTGTTTGATTGGGATTATTTATTTCTTGTTTGCATAACCACCAATCTATTACAGGGTGAGGTGAATAAAGTGGGGACTAAAATCGGTCAGCAGTCAATCGGCTTTTCACAGCCGCCTGTCATCGCTTGCGGGGCCAACATAGTGGGTCCTGAGGAAGGTGAAGGGCCACTGGCTTCATGCTTTGACTGGATACTTGATGACACGCTTTTCGGTGAAAAAACCTGGGAGATGGCTGAGCGCAAGATGCTAGAGGAGAGTGCAAAGCTCGCTCTGCAGCAGGCAAATTTGCAGCCGCAGGATATCGACTTGTTTTTGGCTGGTGACTTGATGAACCAGACTATCAGTGCCAACTTCGCTGCTCGCGGGCTGGAAATACCTTTTTTTGGTTTGTTCGGCGCTTGCTCCACTTTTATAGAGGCCTTTCTGCTCGGGGGAATGCTTGTAGATGGTGGATTTGCCCAGCGGGTTATCTTGGGCTCATCCAGCCACCATTTAAGTTCTGAGAGACAGTTTCGCTACCCAGTGGAACAGGGGGTACAGAGGCCGCCCACAGCCCAATGGACAGTTACTGGAAGTGGAGTTGTGCTTTTAGAGGCACAGGGAGAAGGTCCCTGTTTAACGCAGGGTACTGTAGGCAAAGTGGTCGATTTGGGTATTTCAGATCTGAACAATATGGGAGCGGCTATGGCCCCCGCCGCCGCAGATACTATTTTAACTCACTTCCAAGATACAGGCACCGGTCCAGATTCCTATGATTTAATCGTAACAGGGGATCTGGGTAGTGTAGGGTATGACGCATTGGTGCAGCTGCTTAAGCGGCGCGGCTGCAATCCTGGTAATAAACTACAGGACTGTGGGCTGTTGATCTATGACCTCGACCGGCAGGATATGCATGCCGGCGGAAGCGGCTGTGGCTGTTCGGCGACAGTCTTCACTGGATTGTTTCTGCAAAAACTTAGAGAAAAACAGTATCAAAGCCTTCTTTTCGTGGCTACCGGCGCTCTGATGAGCCCTATTAGCTGTCAACAGGGGGAAACAATACCAGCTATTGCTCATGCCATTGTTGTTTCTTCAGGTTGAAAGGGGTTGGTTTAGTTGAGTTTTGTTTTAGCATTTGTTGTAGGTGGGCTGATCTGTGTAATCGGCCAACTATGGATGGATCTGACAAGGTCATCAATAACCCCCGCCCATATACTTGTTGGGTTTGTCATCGGGGGCGCAATTTTAAGTGCATTAGGTCTTTATCAGCCACTGGTTGATTTAGCTGGGGCTGGAGCTACAATACCTCTCTCTGGCTTTGGACACAGTCTGGCTCAGGGAGCGATTGAGGGTGTACGAGAAAGAGGCTTAATGGGTGCTATTGCCGGAGGTATTGAGGCTACAGCCTTCGGTGTTGCTGTAGCAGTAATATTTGGTTATATCATTGCTGTGCTCTTTAATCCACGTGACTAAGTCAATTCCAGTACCTTGCTTCGGTACTGTAAAGCAGGACTTAATCCACACAGGCTAAGCGGCCAATGGTTTGAGTATGTTTAATGAATGTAATGTGGGACATAATACCAATTGGTATTAAAATAAATTTTTTCTATACTAACAAAGGGTTGGATGACATGGTCAAAATAGGGATACCTCGTGCTTTGTTTTATTATTACTACTACCCGCTCTGGCGGGAGTTTTTTCAAAATGTAGGCATGGAGGTGATACTTTCTCCGGAAACAAATAAGGAAATTTTAGATAATGGGATTAAGGCAACTTTGAGCGAGGCCTGTTTACCGGTCAAGGTGTTTTTCGGACATGTGATAGCTCTGGCAGATCAAGTGGACTACCTGTTTGTGCCGCGGATCACAAAAGTTGAACCAAAGGCATACATCTGTCCGAAATTTATGGGACTCCCCGATATGCTCAGGGCACGCCTGCATAACCTGCCTCATTTGATCGATACTGTTGTAGATACCTCTAGCGACGGCAACTCTACTCAGTGCTGGACTGATTGCTTACAGGAAGTTGGCAGTATGTGGACCAATAATAAACATTTGGTGGATAGTTCCATTGTTGCGGCACTGCAGGAACAGAACAGGTTTAAACAGCATTTGCTTGACGGTATACTCCTTCCCGATGCCATAGAAGGCACTGTTATCCCTGAGGTGGCAGCAGCATCTCATCCACAACAAACCATTCAGATCGGGGTATTAGGTCATCCATATAACCTTTATGATCCCTATATCAGCATGAATTTGTTCAAAAAGCTGTATTCCCTGGGGGCATCTGTGGTCACACCTGAATCGCTGGCTGAAAATGATATAGCGAAAAAGGCAGGGATGTTGCCCAAAAGAATTTTTTGGACACTGGGCAAAAGAATGATCGGTTCTGCTCTTAATTTTTTAGAGAACAAGCAGTTGGATGGACTTATCTACCTGACTTCCTTCGGTTGTGGCCCTGAGTCTTTAGTTGAAGAATTGGTGGTCAGGTGGACGAAAAAGCAGGATCGGATTCCTCTGATGATGCTTACTATTGACGAACACACTGGAGAGGCAGGGATAATTACCCGTCTGGAGGCATTTACAGAAATGATTAAACGGAGGCACAAGGCGTGAAAATAACCTATCCTCATATGGGTAACGTATGTATAGTGATCAAGGCACTGCTCACTGACCTGGGCTTGGAACTGGTTCTGCCACCCCCTACTTCAAGACGGACTGTAGAGTTAGGTGTGAGATATTCACATGAGTTCGCCTGCTTTCCTTTTAAATTAAATTTGGGCAACTACCTGGAAGCATATGAGCTTGGCGCTGATACCATTTTGATGGCTGGCGGTGTTGGGCCGTGTCGTTTCGGTTACTATGCACAGGTGCAGCAGCAGATACTGGAGGACTTGGGAGTCAAAATGGAAATGGTTGTGTTGGAACCGCCAGATGTAAGCTTTCATGAAGTAAAGGATAAGATTCATTATCTGATCGGTGATCTTCCCTGGTGGCAGGTATTTAAGGCAGTCAGGTTTGCTTGGTCTAAGGCCAGGGCTATTGACACCATAGAGGAAAAACTGCTCTATTTCCGTCCACGGGTGAAAGAGCCTATTAAACTGGAAGGGTATTTCAGAGAGACCCTTAAGGAAATCGATGAGGCTGCTGATCGCAGGGAAGTGGAGCGAGTTGTAAACAGCTTTCTAAAAAAATCCGAAATAATGCCTCAGTTGTCTGTGAAACCACTAAAAGTCGGATTAGTGGGAGAGATCTTCACCTTACTTGAGCCTTTTGCCAATTATGACATGGAGAGGCGTTTGGGCTTACTGGGTGTGGAAGTAACCAGAAGCGTTTGGTTGAGTGCCTGGATCAATGAGCATCTCTGTAGGGGACTGCTCAGGGTGCGTACTGAATGCAGTGATGATAAAAAGCTGGCTGCCCCCTATCTGAATTCTTTTGTGGGAGGGCATGGGGTAGAGACTGTGGGATGTACTGTCGGTTTTGCCCAGCGCAATTATGATGGTGTAATTCAATTGGCACCACTAACCTGTATGCCAGAAATCGTAGCCCATTCTGTTTTTCCTGCCGTCTCTGAGGATTACCAGATCCCTTTGCTCACCTTTTATCTTGATGAGCTTTCAGGTGAAGCAGGGCTTCAAACCAGGCTGGAAGCATTTGTCGATCTTATATCTGCTTACAGCAGGAAAAAGGAAGGGGTGTTGTAGTTGGATCTGTATTTAGGGATCGATGTGGGTTCTGTCAGCACAAATCTCATTTTAATTGACCATCAGGGGGAACTCTATTTATCGCCTCTTTATCTACGCACACAAGGGCAGCCCATAGCGGTGCTCAAACAGGGGTTGGCTTTGCTGGAGGAGAGATTGTCTGCAACAGATAGAATTTGTGGGGCTGGCACTACAGGAAGCGGCCGGTCACTGGCGGGAGCTTTGATCGGTGCTGATATAGTCAAAAATGAAATCACGGCTCATTCTGTGGCTGCACTCAGTCAAGTCCCTCAGGTTCGAACAGTTCTGGAGATCGGTGGGCAGGACTCTAAAATAATTATTTTGAAAAGTGGGATTGTAGTCGATTTTGCCATGAACACCGTCTGTGCTGCCGGTACCGGATCTTTTTTAGACCAGCAAGCAAATCGTCTAAATCTATCTATAGAAGATTTTGGGGATATTGCTCTACAGTCTACAAATCCTGTGCGCATTGCCGGCCGATGCACTGTTTTTGCCGAATCAGATATGATTCATAAACAGCAGATGGGGCATACACTACCTGATATCGTTGCCGGCCTTTGTGAGGCTCTGGTGCGCAACTATCTCAATAATATTGGCAAAGGCATGGAAATCAAATCCCCTGTCGTCTTTCAGGGCGGGGTAGCAGCTAATGCCGGCATTTGCTCCGCATTTCGGAGAGCTTTAGAGACAGATATAATTGTTCCCCAGCATTTTGATGTAATGGGGGCTTACGGGGCGGCTATTTTAGCCAGGGATTATACTATTGAACATGGATGTGAGACACAGTTTCGTGGCTTTGGCGTTACATTATTAGAATTTCAAAACCGCAGTTTCATCTGCAAAGGGTGTCCGAATGCCTGTGAGATCATCGAAATCAAGCAAGGGAAAGAAGTTCTTGCCAGGTGGGGGGACCGCTGTGGCCGCTGGACTGTTGCCGAATCTGCTTGACACAGGGGGGTGACACAAGGGGACGGTTCTCCTGTGTCTCATGGGTTCTGGGGGCCTGGGGATGTGCCGGCTATAGCGGCGTGTTTACCAAGCTACTTCTGTTGCCCAACGGTTCTTTTATTTGTGTAAAATGTTAAACATTACACAAAAATACTCCTTGACAAAATCCAGTTATTTGCTAGTATGAAAACTAATTAAATATTTTAGCAGAGGAGAGATGAGTTGAGATGAGTCTGAGAAGAGTCGTGTTAGATGAGCGCGAGATCCCACAGGTATGGTATAATCTGCAGGCAGACCTGCCTGAACCCCTGCCGAACATGTTACATCCAGTGAAGCGTAATCCATTAGTGCCAGATGATCTGGCAGCTATCTTTCCACCTGGTCTTATTGAACAGGAACTGTCTCGGGAGCGCTATATCGATATTCCCGGGGAAGTGATGGATATCTACCGTTCCTGGAGGCCAACACCCCTTATTCGTGCCCTGAAACTGGAGCAACTGTTAGAAACACCGGCACATATTTATTACAAATATGAGGGCACCAGTCCTGCCGGAAGCCATAAGCTTAACAGTTCCGCACCCCAAGCCTATTACAATAAGCAGGCTGGTATCAAACACCTGACGACGGAAACAGGGGCCGGGCAGTGGGGAAGTGCGCTGAGTATTGCCTGTCAGTTTTTTGGTCTGGAGTGCACGGTTTTCATGGTGCGTGTCAGCTATGATCAAAAACCATACCGCAGAACCTTTATAGAGACTTACGGTGGTCGGGCTGTATCCAGCCCTAGCCAGGAAACTGAAGCCGGGAGAAAGGTTCTGGCAGAACAGCCTGATACCCCGGGTACCATGGGCATCGCCATCAGCGAGGCTGTGGAGGTGGCTGCTCAAAACCCGGACACAAATTACGCATTGGGCAGTGTGTTAAACCATGTCCTGCTCCACCAATCAGTGGTCGGGCAGGAAGCCAAAAATCAGTTGGAGAAAGTCGGGTGTTTCCCTGATGTGATCATCGGCTGCCATGGGGGAGGGAGCAATTTCGGAGGTCTGATCGCTCCCTTTATCAGGGATAAGATCGAGGGGAAAGCAGTGCGCATCATAGCTGTTGAGCCTACATCATGTCCTACACTTACCAAAGGAAAGTATGACTACGATTACTGTGATACCTTTGGTTTAACACCCTTGATAAAAATGTACTCCATGGGGCACACACATACACCACCCGGGATTCATGCCGGCGGTCTCCGTTATCACGGGGCATCGCCCATCATCAGCAGCCTGCTCCATCACGGGTTGATCGAAGCCCAGGCATATCCGCAAACAGATGTCTTTGGTAGCGCTATTAGCTTTGCCAGGACTGAAGGGATTCTACCGGCACCCGAGTCTGCTCACGCCATTCATGCGGCTGTGGAAGAGGCATTAAAAGCACGGGAGACGGGGGAAGAAAAGACAATTCTCTTCGGATTGAGTGGCCACGGTCACTTCGACATGTCAGCCTACGAGGATTATCTGGCCGGCAAACTAGGTTGACACAAGAGGACGGTTCTCCTGTGTCAAGCAGTCAGTTTCCGGCAAACTTCTGGTCTGACGAACGTTGACACAAGGGTGACACGTTTGTCTGTAATATTGCGCATGATCTTTAATTGCATCTAGTCAACAAGAAGCTCAAAAATCAGTTGTATTCTGGTTTTTGAGCTTCTTTCTCGTGTGACAGACACAAGGGGACGGTTCTTCCGTGTCAAACCCCCAGCGTGTCACTGTATCAGCCAACCATAGTCCTGTCTGCAATCCACGATATGATCGACATATACTGTCTGGTCCTAAATCGCTAACCGCGTTGACACTCCCAAGTTTTGCGTGATAGAATAGCCTAAATGTGTTAAGGGAAGAGGAAGAAAAATGAAATTACAAGGGACCATGCAGATCAATGATCAGGGACATTTGGAGATTGGTGGTTGTGATACCGTTGATTTGGCAGCAACTTTCGGAACCCCTCTGATGATCATCGATGAGGCTCTGCTGCGTGAGAAATGCCGGGCATACTATCAGGCCTTTACGCAAAATGGTGGAGGACAAGTTTTCTATGCCTCTAAGGCCTTACTGACCACAGCTTTGGCCAGGATCATTGAGGATGAGGGACTGGGCCTTGATGTGGTTTCCGGAGGGGAATTGACCATCGCTTTGGCGGCCGGTTTTCCACCCCAGAGGATGCTGATGCATGGCAATAACAAATCCCCGGCAGAACTCAAGATGGCTCTCAACTGTGGGGTAGGCAGGATCGTTATCGATAACTACAATGAACTGGAATTGTTGGAACAGATCAGTACTGATACAGGGTATCATCCATCGGTTTTGCTTAGGTTAACCCCGGGTGTTGACGCACACAGTCATGCTTATATATCCACAGGTCAGATTGACTCCAAGTTCGGGTTTAATGTTTTTGGTGGGGAGGCCATGCGTGCGGTAGAAAGGGTTTTAAAATCTACTCATTTGCAACTGCAAGGTGTTCACTGCCATATCGGTTCCCAGATCTCAGATCTGAACGCTTTTCGCTGTGCCGCTCAGGTGATGATGGATTTCCTACAGGATGCCCGTCAAGAGACTGGTTGGACAGCAGAGGAACTCGATTTGGGAGGGGGCCTTGGTGTTTATTACAGCTCAGGGGACATACCCCCTTCTATAGAGGCTTATGCTGAAGTAATCAAACAAGCTGTTGCCGAGAAGTGTGACGAATATGATTTTCCCAAGCCGCGGCTCTTTGTCGAGCCGGGACGTTCCATTATCAGCCCTCCGGGTACTACTCTTTATACAATAGGAAGCAGTAAAGAAATCCCTGGGGTGAGGAGGTATGTGGCTGTTGATGGAGGAATGACCGACAACCCGCGTCCTGCACTTTACCAGGCTATCTATGAAGGAATCATTGCCAATAAGGCTGATGACTGTGTGCAAGAAGAGGTGGCCATCACTGGCAGGTGTTGTGAATCAGGGGATATGCTGATCTGGGATCTCCCTGTGCCTGCCATCGAACCGGGAGACCTGCTGGCGGTGTCCTGTACGGGAGCATATAATTACTCCATGTCCAGCAACTACAATGCTTTGAGGCGCCCTGCTGTGGTTTTGGTCAGTGACGGTCATGCTGATGTCATTGTCAAGAGGGAAACATGGGGAGACCTGATCAGGCTGCACTGTATTCCTGAGCGCCTCTATTGATCATTAATAAACTATCTGTGGAGGGGATGTAATGCTTGATATAAGCCTGACGCGCTTACTGATCTGGCTCCCGGCAGTGCTCATCGGATTGACCTTTCATGAGTACGCTCATGCCAAGGTTGCGGATGATCTAGGGGATCCTACTGCCCGCTATATGGGGAGAATGACTCTTAACCCATTGGTACATATAGACCCATTGGGTTTTATCCTATTAATTGTTGCGGGATTTGGCTGGGCCAAGCCGGTTCAGGTTAACCCCTTAAATTTTCGCGGTGACCGGCTGCAGGGAATGATGAAGGTTTCGGCAGCAGGTCCTTTAATGAATATTTTTGTGGCCTTTACGGCACTGCTTATTTTGAATTTTGCCCTGCCAGGTACTCAGGCCTATTCTAATGGTATACTGGTTCAGATCGTGTGGGCAATTGTATATATTAATGTTTTCTTGGCCGTATTCAACCTGATCCCTGTACCGCCCTTGGATGGTTCAAAGGTACTGGCTGGACTTCTGCGCTCAGATGAAATACTCTATAAGTTGGAAAGATACGGCGCTATTATTCTGATAGTTTTGATATTTTCCGGTATTATCGGTAAAGTTTTAGTGCCATTATCCAGTATTATTATAAACGGACTGGATATAATAGCTGGCCTAATCGCTTCGCCCTTTATGGGGCTCTTCTAAAATTATAATATCGTAGAAGGGAAAGCTGTGAATGAAAATGGATACTATTTTGAGTGGTATGCGTCCAACAGGAAGGCTGCACTTAGGGCACTTGAGTGTTCTGGAAAACTGGCGTCGGTTCCAGGAGAGACATAACTGCTATTATATGGTTGCCAACTGGCATGCCTTGACCACTGCTTTTGATGATCCTGGTTTAACTGTAGAAGCCACCAAGGAAATGGTCCTGGATTGGATGATGGTGGGTCTTGATCCTGAGCAGAGTACGATTTTTGTGCAGTCTGAAGTTAAAGAACATGCAGAACTGCACCTGCTGCTTTCGTTGATCACCCCATTATCATGGCTGGAACGTTGCCCTACATATAAGGATCAGGTGCAGCAGTTTCGTGAGCAGGGCAAGGATATTACTACATATGGGTTTTTGGGATACCCTATGCTCATGGCCGTAGATATCATTATTTACAAGTCAAATCTTGTTCCTGTAGGAGAGGATCAGCTTCCCCATCTGGAGTTTTGCCGGGAAGTAGTGCGGCGGTTTAATCATCTTTATGATAAACAGGTTTTTCCTGAACCTCAGCCCTATCTGGCGGAGGTAGCAGTGGTTCCAGGGCTTGATGGCAGGAAAATGAGCAAAAGTTATGGCAATGAGATCCCGCTTTTTTCCACTCCGGAGGAGATCGATAATAAGGTGCGCAGGATGGTTACTGACCCTGATCGGATTCATAAACATGATCCGGGGCATCCGGATGTTTGTACAGTTTCTCAATTCTATAAAGTTTTTAATAAGGTTGCCTTTCCCGAAATGGAGGAAGGTTGCAAAAAGGGTGAGATCGGTTGTGTAGCCTGTAAAAAGGGGTTGACTAAAGCCCTTATTGATTATTTAGCACCCTACTGGGAGAGAAGACGGGGATTGGAAAAGAACGCCGATTTAGTTTGGGATATTCTGAATGACGGCAATAAGCGTGCACGCAGGCAGGCGAGGCAGACAATGGAAGAAGTACGGGCGGCGATGGGATTTGAAATACCAGGTTCATCTTGAGGTATTTGAGGGCACTCTGGATCTTTTGATCAAACAGCTGACCACTGAAGAGATTCCGGCTGGTAAAGTTTCTGTTTGCAAAATTATCGACCAATTTGTTGATTATTACATGGGGATTGCTTTTTCTGATTTAGAAGAGGGTAGCCGCTTTTTGGTACTTGTGGCTACCCTTCTTGCGGTTAAAGCCAGACTCTTGTTGCCGCGCCGTGAGGATGAGGATGAAAGTGGCTCTCTGTTGGAAGAGGAAGATGGGGAAGGTTCTCTGGAAACAGATTTTGGAGAGTATCTGGCCTTTCAGGAGGCTGCAGTCAACCTGGATGAGCGTGGGCGGCAGTGGATGAAGGTTTACAAGCGCCCTTCCTTACCTGTCCAGGTATCTGTACAGAGGGGTATCGATGGAGATATTTCTCGTTTAGTCGAAGCATTTCAAGATATTGTAGAGCGTATCTCCAAAACTCCCGAGCCTTATACTGTAAACAGTGTCCCCTATGATCTCGATAATGTAATGGAGAGCGTTTTGCTGAAGCTCAAATCCCGCCCACAAGGTTTGTACTTTAGTGAATTTTTCCCTGCTAATT
>DIQC01000014.1:21468-41137 GCA_002426495.1 Thermacetogenium sp. UBA5472 | reverse complement strand
TTTCCCTGCTAATTATAGAAGAGAAGAGGTAATTGTTACTTTTCTGGCGGTTCTGGAGCTTGTTTATGAGGGCAAGATGAGGGTCCAGAATGAGCAGGAAAAGGAGGAACTATTGCTTGTTCCTGGCGAAGAGCTCCGATAGTACTTGGTTGTCTAGTACTTGGGGTTGTTACAGTGGAAATGATTATTATTAGTGTTATTATTATTTAGGATGATCGGAGATAGTTTCGCTTAGTTTACGCTTTGAATTAAGAAAAGCAGGGAGAGGAATGGGATGGCAGTGATATTTCCTGAAGAGGCAACAGCTGTATTGGAAGCTTTAATATTTGTTGCGGCAAAACCAATACCGACCGAGACTCTGAGCCGCTTAACCGGCTATTCGACAAGAGATGTGGATGAATTGCTCTCCAAGCTGGAAAATCGCTATAACGAGCAGGGGCACGGCTTGCAGTTGGTAAAGGTTGCAGGTGGCTATCAACTGGTTACCAGGCCTGAATATTCCTCTTATATAGAAAAGCTTTTACAAGAAAGAGCTGAAGAACCTTCACTTTCCAAGGCTGCCCTGGAAACCCTGAGTATCATTGCCTACTACCAACCTGTGACCAGAGTTAAAATTGAAGCCATTCGGGGTGTCCGGGTGGACCATATCCTGACAAATCTGCTTGAACGAGAGTTGATTCAAGAAATGGGTCGGGTCAATGGTCCGGGCAGACCGATACTTTATGGCACCACACCGAAGTTTCTGGAGTCTTTTGGACTCAATGACCTGAACGACCTGCCTCCCCTCCCGGATCTGGGAAACAACGAAAAATAGTGGAGTAAATAGTATACTTTTCCTCTCGGACGCAAACCTTAATATCAGTTGAGAGTGTTTATTTTCACAATGGCAACTGTGAGGTGTATAAGGTTGCGCCAGCCCGAACTGACTTTATTGATCATTACAATTATTTTGGCAATAGGGCTTTTTTTGGCAGTACTCCCAGTAGAACTGCGCTTTTTTTATAAGTGGGGCAAGGATGAGCATTCACTTTTACTGAGGCTGGAATTCTTTCAGAAGAAAGTCGGCTTTGGGACAAAAGTATTTTTTGGACCAGATAGTTACAAGAAAAGAAGCCGGTTTATCATCCCTTTTCGTATCAGTGAAGAGGAAGAGCATTACAAAATCACGTCACTGGAAGATATCCCAAAAATTTATCACCGTTATCAAAAATTGCTGCGGCATATCGGGGAATTTATCAAGCGAAGCAGCTGCCGCAGCTGCACCTGGAAAACAGAGCTGGGATTTACTGACTATGCACTGACAGGTATGGCCACCGGCTTATTGTGGGCTGGAAAAGGGATAATATTAGGATACCTCAACCGATCTATTAGCATGGATTTACGCCATGTGCAGGTCTGTATAAAGCCATTCTTTGGCGGACGGCGTTGGGAAAGCAGTATCAACTGCATATTTACTACCCATTTAGGTCATATTATAATTGTATTTAGTCGTTTCTTATTTTGGTTAATCAATGATGAATGGAAAAATAAAGAGAGGTGACATGATTTGTCGGATCATCCTATTGAGAGTCTGATGAAGACTGCTATGGAAAACATCAAAGACATGATTGATGTCAATACAATCGTCGGCGACCCAGTAGAAACCCCTGATGGCAATGTGATCATGCCTGTTTCCCGTGTTTCCTGTGGATTTGCGGCTGGAGGAGCTGATTATAAGAGCGGTGACAGCAAGGATGAAGAAGGAACCCTTCCTTTTGGTGGGGGGAGTGGAGGCGGTGTCTCTGTGCGCCCTGTTGGTTTCTTGGTAGTAGGACACAATAATGTTCGTCTGCTGCCTGTGGACGGAAATGCCGTTGCTGAGCGTCTGATCGATGTTGCTCCCAATCTGCTGGAAAAGCTGCAAGAGATCATGCAGCAGCAGAATAAGCAAAACAAAACGGTACCAGAAACTCCTCCGGCGAGCCCGCTTGTTTAGCGGTAAAAACACACCACCCTTTTATGCCCCTTCCTATTTAGGAAGGTTTTTTTATGTCGAGAAGGAGATCTAGTTTGTTTTGTCGAATTATAAGTTTTTGGGAGTGAGACACGTATTATGATCTTCAAAAACAATCGAAATCTTTGGCTTTTTATTTTTGTTTTTTTCCTGGTTATTCTGTTCCAACCCAAGGCAGAGGCTGCGTCAGCTGCTGATATTAGTGCAAAGGCAGCTATTTTAATTGATGAGGATTCTGGCCGGGTTTTATTAGCTGAAAATGCGGAGCAAAGGTTACCGGAGGCAAGTCTGACTAAAATAATGACTGCTCTTCTGGTTATAGAAAATGGTTACTTAGATAAAGATGTAGTGATCAGCAAGAATGCTGCAGAAACCGGTGAAAGCTCCATTTGGTTGGAAGAGGGGGAGGTGTTGAGCAGGAAGGAACTGCTCTATGCGTTGATGCTGCCCTCTGCCAATGATGCCGCGGTTGCTCTGGCTGAAAGTGTCGCCGGTAGTGAAGAACTCTTTGTTTCGCAAATGAATGAGCGTGTAAGAGAGTTAAACTTGCAGAATACTCATTTTGCAAATCCCCATGGCCTGGATGCCGAAGGACACTATACTTCCGCTTTTGATCTAGCTACCTTGACCAGAGAAGGCATGAAAGATCCCCTGTTCAGGGATGTGGTCACCACAAAGGAAATGGGTATTCCCTGGTCTGGCCACGACTGGGAGCGCTCTTTGATCAACAGAAACCAACTGCTTAACAGATATCAAGGTTCTCGGGGTGTCAAAACAGGTTATACAAGCAACGCTGGCTGCTGCTTGGTAGGAGCGGCACAACGAGGTGATATGAAGCTCATCACAGTTGTAATGAATTCCTACGATATGTATGGTGATACAGAGAAATTGCTCAATTATGGCTTTGACAACTACGAGATGGAATTCCTTGAAGAAGCAGAACAACCATGCCAGATCAAAGTATCCAGAGGAACCAGTAAAACTATTTCTGTGAAGCCTGAAAGGCAGTTGGCAGTTGCTGTGCTTCCTGCCGAAAAAGACCAACTTACTTTAAAAACAGATCTGGCTGAACAGGTGCAGGCGCCTGTCAAAAAAGGTTCGGTTTTGGGGAAAGGGACTGTTTTGTTGAATGATAAGGAGATTGGCCAAATCAACTATATCGCTCAGGAAGATGTGGCAAAGAAGCCGCCATTCTGGGTAGCTTTTATCGACTGGTTCCGTTCACTGTTTTAGGAAGCACGAAGATAGGCATGATATCTGGGAGCATATGACATAAAAGAGATCGCGGGACGGTTCTCCTGATACCTATGATGGGATAATTGGCAAAGCAGAGATCGCCCGATCCGTCCTTCGATCTCTTATTGTGGTAGTATATGGCAAATTAGAGCTCGCCAGAACCTTCCCCAGAACTCCCCCTGATCTATGATTAAGCAGTTTTTTCCAACCACTAACGTCCATCGACTAACCACTAATTTGTTCTATTTATTTTCCCTGCTACATAAAGGTAAAACAGGTGCCAACTGGAGGGGGGAGAATAAATGCTCAATCTGATTTGGCTTATAATGATTCTTGGTGGTATTGCTGCCGCTGCTTTCAATGGCAGGATTGACTTGGTGACAGAGAGCCTTTTCAGCAGTGCAAATGAAGCAGTCAATGTTTGTTTGGGTTTGATCGGGTTGATGACACTCTGGTTGGGTATATTGGAAGTGGCAAAACAAGCCGGTTTCATTCGCTTTCTGGGGCGTCTTCTGCGGCCTATAGTAGCTAGGCTTTTCCCTGATGTGCCTCCCGACCACCCGGCCATGGGTTCTATCATCATGAATATCAGCGCCAATATACTAGGGTTAGGCAATGCTGCAACCCCATTTGGTCTTAAGGCGATGGATGAATTGCAGAAACTTAATCCTCATCCTGATACAGCTACAGATGCTATGTGCACTTTTTTGGCTGCTAACACATCCTGCATTGTCCTGGTTCCGGCAACTATTGTTGGCATACGAGTTGCGGCAGGCTCCGCCAACCCCAGCGAGATCGTTGGCCCAACCATGTTTGTGACAGGCTTTACCATGTTTACGATCCTGTTACTTGATTATTGTTGGCGTAACTTTTTCCGTGACAAGTACAGGAGAAGAAGGAAATGATGGAGCAGACTTTAAGCGCGATCTCGCAGTGGGCTATTCCATTCCTGTTTTTCTTGTTTTTAGCTGTGGGATGGGTACGTAAAGTTCCAGTTTATGAGGCGTTTATTCAGGGTGCATCAGAAGGCTTCCAAATTGCTGTTCGCATTATCCCTTATATGGTGGCAATGTTTGTAGCAATCAAGGTATTTCGTGTTTCAGGTGCTATGGATATTTTGGCGTGGATCTGTTCCCCTGTGTTGAATTTGATCGGCGCCCCTCCGGAAGTACTGCCCCTTGCTGTGATGAGGCCTCTTTCAGGAAGCAGTGCATTAGGTTTGGCCAGCGAGTTAATTCATACCTATGGACCTGACAGTTTCATAGGCAGGCTGGCCTCAGTAATGCAGGGTACCACTGATACCACTTTTTTTGTTTTAACGGTATACTTCGGGTCCGTGGGGATCAGACGCTATCGCCATGCGGTGCCCCTCGGCCTGACGGCAGATCTCATAGGGCTGTTCGTTTCTCTTTATATTTGTCATCTTTTTTTTAGGTGAGACTCGGGGACGGTTCTCGCGTCTCATCGTGACTGTCATTGTATGGGGCTGGAAGTAAGTGGCCAGTGGTTGGGCTTAGTCTTGACACTAACCGATTGCAGGAGTAATTTGGCAGAAGGCAGCGGATGCGCTAAAATTAGTAGAGATGATAATAAAATCAGCAAGCCTATTTTTGAGGGAGTGAGCCAAAATTTCTTTAGAGCGCCTGCAGAAGGTAATGGCTCGGGCAGGTATAGGGTCACGCCGCTCTTGTGAGGATCTGATCCGTGAAGGAAGGGTGCGTGTCAGTGGTGATATAGCAGAGCTGGGAATGAAGGTCGGGCCTGATCAGGATAAGATATTTGTGGATGGGAGGCAGATAACCCTTCCCCCTCAATACACCTATGTGCTTCTTTATAAGCCCAAAGGCTATGTGACAACAGTCAAAGACCCTCAGGGAAGGCCAAAGGTTACTGATCTTGTTTCGCTGCCCGGGGTTCGTCTATTTCCTGTCGGGAGGCTGGATTATCAAACCAGCGGACTCTTGCTGCTTACTGATGATGGTGAACTGGCCTATCTGTTGACCCATCCCAAGTTTGGAGTTTGGAAAACATATCATGTTCTGGTGCAGGGAAAGCCGCCACCCGCAGTGCTGCAGCAGATGAGAGAAGGACTGCCTCTTGCTGATGGCAGGACTGCTCCGGCGAAAGTTCGTTTCCTGGGAATGCGTGGCCATAATCAAGGGCTATTGCAGATCAGTCTGCGTGAGGGCAAAAAACGTCAGGTTCGCAGAATGTGTGAATGGGTCGGGCATCCTGTTATTGAGTTAGATAGAAAGAATGTTGCTTTTTTAAATCTTGAGGGTTTAAGGCCGGGTGAATACAGGTTCCTTACGCCAAAAGAGGTGCAAAGATTGAAGCAATATTCTTAGTCAGAGGGTGATTGAACTAAGATCGGAGAATGGTTAAGATCACCCACGGGGACCGTCCCCTTGGCTGGTCTAAGTTCAGAGGGGTGATTAAAGCTGCGAATGATTTAAAAAATATATCAAGAAGGAAGGAAACCCTTCGGCAGAGAACTTAAAGATATATCACTTTCAAGGAGGAAACTGGATGCTTCGGAGAAAGGGTCAATTGTGTGCGGTCTTTGTGCTGCTGTCGGTTTCTCTTTTACTGTTCAGCGGCTGTCAGCAGCAAAATACTGATGCTACAGACAGTCAGACATCTGAAATTACGGTTACAGATGATTCAGGGGCGGAATTAACAATAGCGAATAGTCCTGAAAGGATAATTTCTCTTACCCCCAGCAATACAGAGATTCTGTTTGCGCTGGGCTTGGGGGATCGTGTTGTTGGTGTCACTACATATTGTGATTACCCAGAGGAAGCCAAAGAGAAGCCCCAGATCGGGAATCTAGAGGGAAATGTGGAAGAGATCGTTGCCATGGAGCCTGATCTGGTTGTAGCAAAGGTGATTCTCAATGATAATATTGTCAGCAAGTTAAGGGATTTGGATATCCCGGTTCTTTGTGTTGATCCGGAAAGCCTTGATGGGGTTTACAGAGCCATTGAATTGATCTCCCAAGTGACTGGTACTGAAAGTAGCGGGGATAAAATTACCTCTGAGATGAAAGAGAAAATTGCAGCGGTAGAGGAAAAGGTTGCCAGTATCCCTGAAGCAGAACGCCCTAAGGTATTCATCGAAGTTGGCAATGAACCCCTTTATACGGCAGGTACTAAAACCTCTGTTGATGAGGTAGTATCTCTGGCCGGGGGAATTAACATTGCCGGAGATGTTGAAGGATATCAGATGTACAGTCTGGAAAGTGTGGTCAAAAACAATCCCGAAGTAATTTTAGCCTTGGATAGCTATTACGTAGATGTGGAAGCTGAAATCAAAAAACGTTCCGGTTGGGATACTATCAAAGCTGTGCAGGAGGATAACCTAATCACAGATGTTGATACCCTGTTGAATAGACCGGGTCCTCGTTCCGCAGATGCAGTGGAAACAATAGCCAAAGAACTATACCCTGATCGTTTCTAAATATTAGATGCAAAGGTGAGTGTAATGCATCAAAAACGCAATACATTGTTAGTTTTAGTTGTGCTCCTTGTTGTAGCAATTATTTCCTCGCTGTTTGGTGTTGGTATAGGTAGTACTTCCATAGCACCTGTTACAACTATGAAGGTAATTCTATCTCACCTGCCGGGATTCTCATCGTGGTTTTCTGTCTCTGATACGGCTACTGAGGCGATTGTCTGGGATATACGGCTGCCCCGAGTGATATTGGCGCTGTTTATTGGCTCGGCACTAGCGGTTGCCGGTGCTGCCCTGCAGGGTCTTTTACGCAATCCCTTGGCAGAACCATATACCATTGGTGTGGCATCAGGCGCTTCAGTTGGGGCAGCCCTGGTGATCATTTTTGTGGGTTTAGGAACGCTGGGGGCTGTTACCCTTCCCCTGGCAGCCTTTTTGGGAGCGCTGATAACTGGAATTTTGGTCTATCGTTTGGCTGTCGTCAACGGACACCTGGCGGTAGAAACGCTGATCCTAGCCGGAGTTGTCATGAGTTCCTTTATGTCGGCTATTCTCTCTTTTATGCTTACATTGGCCGGGGAGAGCTTGCAGCAGATTGTCTATTGGATGATGGGCAGCCTGGGTCTTAGAGGGAGCGATCAATTTATCTATACACTACCTCTGATCTTCGTGGGGGTTATCTTGTTGTGCTTTTTCGGGCGTGATTTAAATATTTTGACATTTGGTGATGAAACTGCAGGACAATTAGGTGTGTCAGTTGAAAGGACAAAAAAGCTGGTCCTGCTACTGGCTTCATTTCTGACTGGTCTTGCCGTATCTATGGCTGGTACCATCGGCTTTGTGGGCTTGATTGTGCCGCATCTGATACGCCTTGTACTGGGTCCGGACCACCGAGTTCTGCTGCCTGTATCAGCCATTGGCGGCGGCATATTTTTGGTTTGGGCGGACATTATAGCGCGCACTATCGCAGCACCTGTTGAACTGCCGGTAGGCGTTGTTACCGCCTTTTTAGGCGCTCCATTTTTCATGTATCTGTTGCGTACCCGTAAGAGCAGTGGCCATTTTTAAGCTGGGGAGGATGGAAGCAAATTATGAGTAATATGGTTTTTAAGATACATGATATTGAATGCAGTTATGGCTCTCATCAGGTTCTCAAGGGGGTTAATTTTGAGGTCCCTCCCGGTAGTTTCCTGGTTATTATCGGCCCTAATGCCGCTGGCAAATCCACATTATTGAAAACCATTACGGCAGCTTTAAAACCCATAGGTGGGGTTGTTTATTTTCAAGGAAAAGACTTGAATGAGATCTCGAGACGGGATCTGGCCAAACAAGTGGCAGTGGTGCCCCAGGAAACTGAGGTAAACTTCCCCTTTACTGTTTTAGAGCTGGTGATGATGGGCAGACATCCTCATCTAGGGAGATTTGATCAGGAAAATAAACAGGATTTTGAAATTGTGCGCCAAGCCATGGAGTCAGCTAACTGCTGGCATTTGAGAGATCGCAATGCTTTGGAACTGAGTGGGGGGGAGAGCCAGAAGGTTATTTTAGCCAGGGCACTAGCCCAGGAACCAGAGATTATTTTATTGGATGAACCTGTTTCCCACCTTGATCTGAGTGCGCAATTAGAAGTGCTCAATCTTTTAAAAGAGATGAACAGCAATCATGGTGTAACTTGCATCGGCATTCTTCATGACTTGAATTTGGCATCTCAGTTCAGTAAACAACTGATCATGCTAAAAGACGGGAAGATCTTTAAGACGGGAACTCCGAAAGAAGTTTTGACAGTAGAAAACGTAAAAAAAGTATACAATACAGATGTGCTTGTTATTAAACACCCATTATCAGGTGTTCCTCAGATTGTGGTTTTACCAATAGCAAGTGATGGCAGTGTCAGTTCTTCACAACTACGGGTCCATCTGATCTGCGGGGGAGGTGTGGGGGGTGCTCTAATGGGGCAGCTATCCAGGCTGGGATGTCGTGTATCAGCTGGTGTTGTAAATATTCAAGACACTGACTGGGAGGTAGGGCAAGCCCTGGGGTTAGAGATTGTTGAAGAGAAGCCGTTTTCCTCTATCAGTACCCGCAGTTACGAAGCGAATTTACAAATGGCCCTGCAGGCTGATGTCATTTTTGCCCTGGAGACACCTTTTGGCCGTGGGAATATCCTTAATGCACAGGTATTAGAACCGCTGCTGGCAGATGGAAAGCCTTGTTATTTTGTGGATGCCGAGCATTTGCCGGAGCGTGATTATACAGGGGGAGATGTGGATCGCTGCATTTCTATGTTAAAGGAACAGGGACTGCAACTGCTGCCTGATCAACTATCTGTATTGAAAGAAGTTCAAAATTTGAGGAAGGAGAAAAGTGATGTTGAGACGGCGCTTGGATAAAGGACTTATACAGGTTTATACCGGAGACAGTAAAGGGAAGACGACAGCCGCATTAGGGCAGTGTCTGCGCGCAGTTGGGCATGGTTTTCATGTTTGTTTTATACAGTTTCTTAAAGGGGGGGCTTATACAGGAGAATTGTTCAGTACACAGAGGCTCTATCCAAATTTTGAATTTCTCCAGTATGGAGTTACCTGTCCCTACAGCGCATTGGTCAGGCAGGGAGAAGATAAGTGTCATGGATGCGGAAAGTGCTTTCCTTTTATGGATAAAGATAATACTGAACATGAAAGAATGGCACATCTGGGCTTCAGTGCGGCAGAACAAGCTGTCAGTTCAGGTGAATATGATATCGTTGTCTTAGATGAAATTAACCAGGCTATTTCCCAGGAATTCATATCTCCGGAGGATGTTTTGGCTTTATTGGATAAAAAACAGCCTTTTGTTGAAGTGATCTTAACGGGACGTAATGCCCATCCGAAGATCATGGAGAGAGCCGACCTGGTTACGGAAATGACCCCACGAAAACACCCCTTCCAAAATGGCATCAGCAGCAGGCGTGGGATTGAGTATTAAGCATTCGGGATGAATTATGAGGGTGATGAGTGGTCGAGTACACAACACACAAGGAAATTAAGGACTGGGGAGGAATTTTGAGGGGTTATGACGAATTGAAGCGGTAATCAAGAGAATTTTAGGGGGGCGGAGATAGTTTGATAAGCGAAATAGATACCAAGACATTACGCCTGAAGGTTCGCTTTGACTACCGCGGGGAAAGCAGGCAAAAGAAGCTTTTTACCAGATGGAAGGAAGGCGAAGAGATAGCTGAGGAGGTTCGCGAACAAAAAGCTACATTACTGCGGAATATTCCTATCCAGGGTATCCGAATAGAGGATATTAACACCAATGGGGAAGTCTATACGGTCACTGATGAAACGAGCGGTCATGAGGCCGCTTATGCGCCTGTAGAATTTGTATTAGAGGCAGATACCATTGAAGATGTCATACCTCTTTTGCTGAAGGATGAATTTCGCAAGGTGGAAATGCTGTCTCCGTCAGAGGTTATACTGGATAAACATCAGGTTGAACGAGTTATTTATAAGATAAATGATGAACTGCGCAATTATCGTCATTATCTGGAAAAGCATTATAGCAGGTAATTTTGCCTGTATGCATAAAAATGCCCAGAACTGCGTAAAAGATGGATATGATATAAGGAAATATGCAGGAGGGTATTTTATGGGGAGACGTTTTATTGAACGCCTGGAACGCTGGGAAAAGAGGCTGCAAGTTTTTGTTGTGCTTCTTTTTTCTCTGCTGATTGTTGTGCAATTGCTTATGACAAAGGATCCCATCCGCTTTTATTTAAGCTTTGCCGAACAGATGGAAGGGATCCCAGTATCAGAACATAATTTAGCGGTGACAGATCCTGGCCGGCAAGAGGTGGGCAGTGTTAAGGTTAAAATCTGCGGCCACTTTGTTCTACCGCAAGCTGCCATCTATGTCAACGGTCAAAAGGTTGCTGATTTTCAGGAACGAGAGGTTTTGCTATCTGTACGGGCAGGGGATGAGATTATCATTGACGGTACTGCTTACTTATGTCCTATAGTGTTTCAGGTCAGTGAGACCTCGAATAAGGTTTGCTGGCCTCAGGTTAACCACCAGGTAACAACTAATGCCTCTTGTGTCAGTTTGGGGCAGGTCAGATTTGAATAGGGTAATGTGGGGTGATACGGCTTTGAGAAACTATGGAAGCAGGCAAATAGCCGCCATAGCGATTAAAATGGCACTTACAGAGACAAGAGAAGAGGAGACAGAGCTGAAGTCTTTATATGCTAAGCAAGATATAAAAACTGCCGCTGTGGACTGTGGTGGTGAGTTTATAAATAAAGTCAAGAAATTTACAGAGCGAGCTGTTGTGGCAGCCAAGAGGGAAGGCGTGATCATAGAAAACCATCTTGAACAGGGCGCTGTCGCAGGGGCAACCAGGGAAGCATTAAGCCAAATAAGCATGAAGGCTGTAGGCTACGATGTGGGCGGCAAGATCGGGATTGCCCGTCACAATGATCATGTGAGCGTGGCTGTATACTTTGGGATTGGGCTTTTGCATCTTGATGAAGTAGCGATTGGGCTTGGACACCGTGTTATCTAAAAAGAGGTCGATATACTATGAGTAGTAGATTATGGGTGCGTGGTATCAGGGGAGCAGCACCTGTTTCAGCCAATACCACGCAGGCAATTAGGCAAGCTACCAGAGAACTGTTGACTGTTATTGTTGATAAAAATCACCTGGAGCCTGAAAGAATTATCAGTATTATATTTTCACTTACTCCAGATTTAAATGCGGCATTTCCAGCTGCGGCTGCCCGGGAACTCGGGTGGGCGCATGTTCCATTATTTGGCACAATCGAAGCAGATGTTCCCGGAGCCATCCAGAAGTGTGTGCGTGTTTTAATGCATGCCTATCTGCCCTGTTCTCAGGAAGAAGTTAAACACATCTATTTGAAAGAAGCGGCAGTGCTGCGACCTGATCTGGCTTTAAAAAACAGTTGACATCTCTAAATTAGATAATGTATCATCCAATTAACATTATTTTTTGCTTATTATAAATAGGGAGGGGAATAAATATGGCGCCAAAGGTAGATTTTGACAAGTGTACCGGCTGTGAAACTTGTGTGGATGTATGCCCGAGTGAAGTGTTTGAGATGGAAAATGATAAGTCTAAGGTAGTACGACCGGATGACTGCACAGAGTGTGAAACCTGTGTAGAGGAGTGCCCTGAGGAAGCTATTACACTCGAGGAAGAATAAACAAGATTAGCTAAATATTATTTAATTAAATAGGGGAGAGCTCACAGCACTGTATGATTATCAGAGTTGTGGGCTTTTTACTTCTTATCCGGATGGCTAAGTGATTGTGAAGGAAACTATAGCATCATGGTCGAAATAAATCAGGGATGGTTCAGTAGTTCTTGTTTTTGTGGTATATTTTGTTGACATATAAAGATAATTTGCAGTGAAGCTATCTAGAAGTTGATGTAATGTAATAGAAAAGGTGATTCTAAGTTGGATCAAATTAAACTAGTAAGCCGCCAGTTTAAAGAGAACAACACAATAATTAAAGTAGGGGAGCAGGTTATCGGAGGTAGTGATGTACATCTGATAGCAGGCCCTTGTGCAGTAGAGTCTAGAACACGGTTCCTGGAGTGTGCAATGGCAGTGAAGGAGGCGGGAGCTACATTTCTGCGTGGAGGTGCTTATAAACCCCGCACATCTCCTTATTCCTTTCAGGGCCTTGCAGAAAAGGGTTTAGAATATATAGCAGAGGCACGGGAAGCGACAGGGCTGATGATCGTTACTGAGGTAATGGATCCACGGCTGGTACCCCTCGTTGCCAGTTGTGCTGATATTCTGCAGATCGGGGCGCGTAATATGCAGAATATTCCCCTGTTAAAAGAGGCTGCTGCATCCGGAAAGCCTATACTTTTGAAGAGAGCGCCCGGTGCGACTATCGAGGAGTGGATGATGGCTGCCGAGTATATACTTCTTGAGGGTAACCGGCAGGTTATTTTCTGCGAGCGGGGGATCAGGACATTTGAAACTCTAACCAGAAATACTCTTGACCTGAGTGCAGTGCCTGTGCTCAAGCATTATTCCCACCTGCCGGTAATTGTTGATCCCTGCCATGGGACAGGCAAGTGGTGGATGGTTCCCTCTATGTCCCGTGCAGCTGTTGCCGCCGGAGCAGATGGGCTGTTGATCGAGGTGCATCCTTCTCCAGATGATGCACTTGTCGATGGGCAGCAATCACTTACACCTGAAAGATTTCAAGTGTTAGCTCAGGAAGTCCGGAAAATTGCCCGGGCAGTCGGAAGATCTGTCCCCGGAAAAGTAGTTGTTGGTGGTTAGTGGTTAGTCGTTTAAAAAGATATCAGGAGAGACGGTTCTCGTGATATCTTTTTTGCCATAAAAAACCAGAAGAGATATTGCTGGGACGGTTGTTTTAGGGTTAAATAGGAAGATCTGCGCAAAAAAGGCTCAAAGATCTTAATGCAACTGATTTTTGAGCTTCTTACCGTGCCCTAGCGCCTCAATTTTAAAGCGTGAATTATAATTAATGAAGCGATACTTATTATTGCAATTCACAACCCAAATTTTACAATATATTTTATATGAGATGCTATTGTATAGTTACCATGTTCCATGCTATACTTGTAATAATTTCATCAAGCAAAAACGATGATGGAGCAAAGTAAGTTAACCCCAGCTTTACAGAGAGAAGGCGTCACCGACTGGAAGCGCTTTCATTGCATGATTAACTGAAGTTCTCTCCCGAGTTGCAGGCTGAATTCTCTGGATATGAGTAGGCTGTGCCGTAACTTCCAACGTTAACGGGAAGCAGGTATCGGAACGGTTGTTCCTGCACCTTGACAAAGAGGGTTTGTTTCATAAACCAACTTGGGTGGTAACGCGTAAAGCATGAGCTTTTCGTCCCTTGGGATGAAAGGCTTTTTTGTTTTTTAGCAAAAATATCCGTCTCCCGTACCTGAATGAGTGGGTCCTTTTATGGATCAATGAGGGTGGTACCGCGTAAGCCCATAGCTTGCGTCCCTTGGAGGATGCTAGCTATGGGCTTTTAATACTCTCATTGAATTTAAAAGGAGGAATTATGATGGTAGTAGTAATGGAAAGAAACTCCACGCAAGCTCAAATTGAAGCGGTCAATGCCCGGTTGGGCAACCTAGGCTTCCATGCCCAGTTGATTCGGGGTATTAAACGAATTGTAATAGGTGCAGTGGGAGACTGCCCCACCAATGATTTACATGCTCTGCAGCAGATGCCCGGAGTGGAAAAAATAATACCGATAATGAAACCTTATAAGCTGGTCAGCCGGGAATGCAAGCATGATAACACGGTTATTAACGTACGGGGAATCAACATAGGCAGTAGTAATGTAACTGTCATAGCCGGTCCCTGTGCCGTGGAAAACCGCCAACAATTAATAACCGCCGCCCGCCAGGTCAAGGCAGCAGGAGGTCACATTATCAGAGGGGGAGCATTCAAACCCCGAACCTCCCCCTATAGCTTCCAAGGGTTAGAGGAAGAGGGCCTGAAGATATTACGGGAAGCCTCCCTGGAAACAGGTCTTCCAGTAGTTACTGAGGTTATTGATGAGGCCAGTTTGGAAATGGCCTTGGATTATGTTGATATAGTCCAGATTGGTGCCCGCAATATGCAAAACTTTCGTTTGCTTAAAGCGGTCGGTCAAATTGATAAACCGGTTCTCTTGAAAAGAGGTATGTCCGCTACTATTGAGGAATGGCTTATGGCCGCCGAATACATTATGTCGGGCGGCAATGGCCAGGTTATATTGTGTGAAAGAGGCATAAGAACTTTTGAAACCGCCACACGCAATACTCTGGATTTAAGTGCCGTCCCCTTGGTCAAGAGACTCAGCCATCTCCCGGTTATTGTCGATCCCAGTCACGGCACCGGTGATCGCGGCCTGGTTCAGCCTATGTCCCTGGCGGCGGTCGCAGCCGGAGCAGACGGACTGATTGTGGAAATGCATCCTGAGCCTGCCAAGGCGCTTTCTGATGGTCCTCAATCATTGACCCCCGGAGAACTGGAGCAGGTGATGATACAGCTTGCCATGCTTACACCGGTCCTAGGCCGACAACTGTCTCTGGGTCATGTCTCCCGGGAGAGCGCTTGGAAAGGAGTCCGGCTATGAAGAAGAAAATAGCTTATCTGGGACCAGCGGGCACCTTCTGTGAAGAGGCCGCTCTGATTAAGATTTCCATGGAAAAGGATGGAGAGCTTATACCCTGTTCTTCCATAGCCGGAGTTTTCGCCGCGGTTGATTACGGAAGTGTCTCCCAGGGTATGGTGCCCATTGAAAACTCCTGTGAGGGTTCAGTAAACATTACCCTGGATCTGCTGGCCTATGAATACCAATTGGAAATTACCGAGGAAATCATTTTGCCGGTGCGACACAACCTGCTGGCTCGGCCTGGATTAAAAAATGCAGATATATCCACCATACTATCACACTCCCAGGCCCTGGCCCAGTGCCGCCAATACTTGGCCCAATACCTGGACGGAGCCGAAACCCTTTCCATAGCCAGCACCGCCGAGGCCGCTTACCGGGTGTCGGTATCGCCTGAGCCGTGGGCAGCCATCGGGACTCAAGCTGCTGCTCGGGCCTATGGGCTGGACATATTGGAGCAAGAGATTCAAGATCGCAGCGACAATGAAACCCGTTTCGTTAGCTTGGGCCAGGCTAATCAGGAAGCTTCACCAGTAGGCGAAGCATCATTAAATCCTAACTCTTACAAGACCTCGATAATATTGACAGTAGGCCACCAACCAGGTGCCCTATTCAAAGCCTTGGAACAATTCTATCTATATAACATTAACCTTAGCAAAATCGAATCCCGCCCGACCAAAACCGGGCTGGGCAACTATCTTTTCTTCATCGATATCGATGGTCACAGATGGGAACCACACATTATCAGGGCTCTTGATGGTTTACGTAATTTAGTGCATGACCTACGCATACTGGGGTCATATCAGGCTGCTTCCAATCACCACGTGTCATAGGGGCAAAAGGCAGCTGATTACGTTGCTGATTCCCAGATAATTTGTTGAGTTCCACTGCAATTGCTGAATCGTCCTGCTGCATAAAGAAGTAACAGCATCCTTGAGAATCAGTTTACTCCTGCTTCTCTTTCACTTAGGTGCTGATAAAGGCGCTGATAAAAACTATGTTTTTATGAATCCGGACAAATCTGGACATATGATATAATCATCATGTAAAGGCGTGTTTCTTTCTGCATTGTTAGGTTGTGGTGATTAAACAATATCACAGAAAGTGCATGCTTTTACACTTATTCTTTAAATAAACCCACTCATATGAGATGTTGGAAGTGGGAGTTTGTTAAGATGAGAGGTGAGCGAATATGAAGCTGCGAGTTTTGCCTGGGGGAAAGCTATCTGGCACCTGTTCTGTGCCTGGAGATAAATCTATTTCCCATCGGGCTGCTATGATCGCCTCAATAGCAGAAGGGGCTACAGAGATTTACAATTATTCAACTGGTGCAGACTGCCGGCAAACCCTGCAGTGTCTGGAAAAACTGGGGGTTGAGATAGAGGAAACCAAACAGCGTCTTAGGATTGTGGGTAGAGGGCTTGCTGGTTTGCAGGAGCCGGAACAAATTCTAGATGCGGGCAACTCCGGGACCACAATGCGCCTCTTGCTCGGGTTGTTAGCAGGGCAGGATCTCTTTGCAGTATTGACAGGGGATCAGTCATTATGCCAGCGTCCCATGGGCAGGGTGATCACCCCCTTAGCGATGATGGGGGCACAGATTCGGGGGAGATCCGGTGACTATGCTCCTCTGGCCATCAGGGGATTCAGCGAAGTCAGGCCAATCGAATACAGGCTTCCTGTTGCCAGTGCCCAGGTGAAATCTGCAATCCTTTTGGCAGGTTTGCAGGCTTCTGGGACAACATCAATCATCCAACCACTTCCCAGCAGGGATCATACTGAAAGAATGCTGCAGGTTTTCGGGGCACCTTTGAGAGTAGACGGGAATGTTATCTCTTTGCAGGGGAAAAAAAAGCTGGGGGGGCAGATCATCAGGGTGCCCGGGGATATATCTGCTGCCGCTTATTTGATCGTTGCTGCAGCCATTGTACCTGGGAGCAGTATTTTTATCCGTGATGTGGGGATTAATCTGACCAGGACCGGCATCCTTGATGTGCTGGAAATTATGGGCGCAGAGATTGAGCTAGAGAATATGTGTTTATGGAATAAGGAACCGATGGCAGATCTGCTTGTCAGATCTGCTACTTTAAATAGCACAGTCATAGCAGGTGAACTGCTGCCACTGGTGCTGGATGAAATACCTGTGCTGGCAGTTGCGGCCACAGCTGCACAAGGGGAGACAATAATCAGTGATGCAAGTGAACTGCGGGTGAAGGAGACCGACCGCCTGCAGGCAATTACGTCTGAACTGCGGAAAATGAATGCAGAGATCAAAGAAAAACCCGATGGTCTCATCATCCGGGGTGGCCCATTAGAGGGGGCGCGGGTCAATTCATGGGGTGATCACAGAATTGCCATGGCACTGGCTGTAGCTGGACTGATCGCCAAAGGAGAAACCATTATCGAAGATGCCGGATGTATAGATATATCCTTTCCTAATTTTGCCAAACAGCTAAACCTGTTGGGAACTTTAATAGATGTTCAAAACTAGTCAGATGAATCAACTTATGTTAGAATATTGTTGGAGTGAGTGAATTGTCTCGTAAGCCAAATATTGCTATTGATGGGCCGGCTGGCTCTGGGAAAAGCACAGTAGCCAGAGAGTTGGCACACAGATTAGGTTTTCTATATGTTGATACTGGTGCCATGTACCGTGCGGTAACTTATTTCGCCAAAAAAACTGGAACCGATGTGGAAGATGAACAGGAACTGAGCACTCTTGTAAAAGGGATGCGATTCTCGCTTATCAGGTACACGAAGGATAATATAGTTACATTATGGTGCAATGGCGAGGACGTTACCCCACACTTGCGCGAAAAAATAGTTGCCGGCAATGTATCAAAGGTTGCTGCCGCAACTTCTGTGAGAGAATATCTTGTTAGGTACCAGCAGTTTTTTGCCAGAACCGGTGGAGTGGTCATGGAGGGACGGGATATCGGCACAGTAGTGCTTCCTGATGCCGAGTATAAGTTTTTTTTGACTGCATCGCTGGATGAACGGTTGAAGCGGCGGGGGAAGGAACTCCAGGCTGTAGGAAGAGCGTGGACAAAGGAAGAACTTCGCTACGAACTCACCTATCGGGATGAGATGGACAGTAAGCGGGAGATCGGCCCCTTAAAAAAAGCACCAGATGCGTTGGTTATCGATAGTACGAATCTGATAGTATCACAAGTCATAGAAAAGATACTGGAAAGTTACGGAGGGGGTTAATGCGATGATTTACCGCATCTGTCGCAACCTTATCCGTTTTTTCTTTGTTGTCTTCTGCAGATGGAAAGTCGAAGGGGCAGAAAATATACCTGAGCAGGGGCCGGTATTGGTTGCAGCTAACCATTTCAGCTACTGGGATCCGGTTGTGTTGGCCTGCGCACTGGATAGAAAAATTCACTTTATGGCGAAAAGTAATATATTTGAAATACCTGTTCTTGGCTTATTGGTACCATATTTTGGGGCTTTTCCTGTTAATCGAACCAAGCGTGCTGACCGCAAATCTTTAAGAACGGCCGTAAATCTACTGGATGAAGGAAAGGTTGTCGGTATTTTTCCCGAAGGCACCCGCAGCGGCACAGGGAGTCTTCTGCCCGCCTTACCTGGGGCAGCGTTTCTTATCTGTAAAGCAGGAGTTCCCGTATGTCCTGTTGCCCTTGTACGAAAAAAGCGTATATTCGGTAATAATTTGTTCCCCTGTTATCATGTTTTAATTGGAGAATCCTTCTCCATGGAAGAAAAGACAGGGAGGAGAAATTATCAGGAAGAAGCCGATAAAATTATGGTTAAAATAAAGGGATTAATGGGATTAATAGAATCTTCGAAATAAATTAGCAGGAATCTTTTTATCTTTGACGAAAAAACTATAAGAAAGGGGTAAAATAATCATCAAAGAAATCAATCGTGCCCGGACAGCAGGTTTTTGTTTCGGTGTACGTAGAGCATTGAGACTCGCAGAAAAAGCTCTGCGCGGCAATAATAAAATATATTCACTTGGACCGCTGATCCACAATCCCCATGTTGTAAATTCTTTAACAGAAAGGGGAATTGAGGTAATTCATGATCTAAAGAGTGTGCCCGGGGAACAGGTATTGATCAGATCTCATGGGGCTGCTCCGCAGGTCTTCCAGCAGGCAGAAGAGGCGGATATCAGCATTATCGATGCCACATGTCCTTTTGTGAAGCGGGTACAAAGCCAGGCTGCCGAGTTGGTACGCAATGGTCACCAGGTGTTGATTGTGGGGCAGGAAGACCACCCTGAAGTTCAGGGGATATTAGGATGGGCAGGTGGAGGAGCAGTTGTTATAGAATCACTTGCAGATCTTGATCAGCTTGCATTAAATAATAATAAGGTCGGTATCCTGGCCCAGACCACTCAAAACAGGTCTAAGTATTTTAATATAGTCAGTAATATGCTGGGCAAAACCCAGGAGCTGCGTGTCTTTGATACAATTTGCCATACCAGTCAGGCACGACAGGAAGAAGCTGCAGCGATTTCCCAGCGGGTTGATGTAATGGTTGTCATTGGTGGTAAAAACAGTGCTAATACATGCCAGTTGGTGGATATTTGCAGAAAAAATGTGCCTACATACCACATCGAAGAAGCTGAAGATCTAACACCAGAAATGCTGCATGAGGCATTTGTTGTAGGGGTAACTGCTGGGGCATCGACCCCAGATTGGATAATTGAGGAGGTTATTGAGAGAATGTCGATGTATGATGATGAAATGGAAAAAGTAAAGGATGGTGAGGTAGAGGCTGTCAATAATATTGCGCCTACGGAAGCCGTGTCTGAAGCGGAAGCCGTAACTGAACCGGAAACCTCAGAACAGGAAGCCGTAA
>DIQC01000014.1:0-21279 GCA_002426495.1 Thermacetogenium sp. UBA5472 | reverse complement strand
AGCATCTGAAGCAGAAGCCGTAACTGAAGATGTACCTGAGGCAAATGAAGAAACATCTGAACCTGATCAAGAAGAAATGATGAATCTTGATTTAGGGTCACCTCGCCAAATTAAACAGGGAGATGTGATCAGCGGGATAGTTGTGCAGGTGCGCGAAGATGAGGTCCTGATTGATATCGGAGGAAAATCAGAGGGTGTTATTCCGCGCCGGGAGCTATCTCTGAAAGATGCAGAAAATGTTATGGAAAACATCAAGGTAGGGGATGAATTTAATGTTTATGTCCTGCGTGTCGACAATGATGAAGGGCATTTGATCCTCTCCAAAAAACGGGCTGACAAGAGCAAAGCTCTTGATTTTTTAGAGGATGCCTTGGAAGAAAAGACCGAACTGGCAGGGAAAGTTGCGCGAGTTGTTAAAGGTGGACTTCTTGTGGATGTTGAAGGAGTACGCGGGTTTGTGCCTGCTTCACTGATCGAGCGCGGCTATGCCGGTGATCTGGACAAATATTTGGATAAGAACCTTCGCTTGCGTGTCATAGAGTTTGACCGCAACAAAGCCAAGGTTGTGCTTTCCCAGAAAGCAATTCTTCAGGAGGAGTTCCTGCATACCCAGAGAGAACTCTGGGATACACTTGAAGCAGGGGAAACCAGAAAAGGTACGGTCAGGCATCTGACAAACTTCGGGGCATTTGTGGATTTAGGGGGAGTAGATGGGCTTCTCCATATTTCCGAATTGTCTTGGGGGCGTGTCAAGCATCCCAGTGAAGTGGTCCAAGAAGGGAATGAAATCGAGGTCTACGTGATTTCGGTGGATAAGGAAAAAAAGCGCATCTCCTTAAGCCTTAAAAAGATTCAGGGTAATCCATGGGATAAAGTCGATGAGCGCTATGAGGTTGGTGAGATCGTAACAGGTACTGTGATGCGCACGGTTTCTTTCGGTGCTTTTGTACAGCTAGAACCCGGAGTAGAGGGCCTTGTCCATATTTCACGTATGGCTAATTACCATGTGGAAAAGCCTGAGGATATTGTGAATGCCGGGGATGAGATTCAGGTAAAAATACTGGATATCAACAAACAGGACCAGCGTATCAGTCTGAGCATCAAAGACGCCCAAGAGGATAAAAACATTGACGACGGCAAGAAGGACAGCTATGAAGGCAATGATAGATCACAGGGTTCAAGTCCCAGTGTGGGCGTAAACTTGGGTGAAGTATTCGGAGATTTGCTGTCTAAAGTCGAACGAAATTAGTACTTTTATTCAGTTTTACTCAGGGAGGCGAGAAGCAGATGCCTGTATATACTTTTGTCTGTGAAGATTGCGGGGAAAAGTTTACTAAAATGGTAGCGATCAAGGACAAAGAACATCTCACTTGTCCTGATTGCAAGGGTAATGATTTGAGACAGGTCTACGGGAGATTTAATTATGTCAAGGTGTCCAAAAAATACAATCCTGGGTGTAATGTCGCCAATAGCTGCGTAAGTGCCAAGCGCTATGGCTGTGGGAAATACGCAGATAATCCCGTGCCCGATATATCTCAATCTTGAGGTGATTCTTTGCTTGCTACGGGAATTATATTGGCCGGGGGGAAAAGCTCACGCTTTAAATCAAATAAAGCCATGGTCAAAATATCATCTCAGAGGTTAATAGACCGGATAATTGATGTGTTGGCTGAGGTTTTTTATGAAATAATTTTGGTGACAAACACACCTGACCAGTATAATGCTCTAGGTATACGGACGGTTACGGACATTATACCTGGAAAGGGACCCCTTAGTGGGATGCATGCGGGTTTGATATGCTCATCCCATGACCTGAATTTTGTTACCGCCTGTGATTTGCCATTTATCAATAAAGATATTTTACGCTATCTGCTTGATCAGACTGGTATTTGTGATGATGCTGTAGTTCCTATCGTTGAGGGGTACCCGGAACCATTGGCTGCAGTCTATAGAAAGACCTGCATTAAACCTATAGAGGATGCCCTTATTAATAATCAATACAAGGTAAAATCTTTTTATCCTCATATCAGACTTAAATATATAGCTGAACGAGAACTGCAGCAGTTCGGTGGACCAATGAGTTTCTTTAATATAAATACACAGGATGATCTTCGTATCGCTTTGGAGCAATTGAAAGAAAAACAATAACGACCAATTAATGCAAGACCTGGCAGTGCGCCGGGTCTTTTATTTTTTTCTGAGGATATTCTTAACAGGTATTTTTTGAACTGAAATGTGAGAATTTAAAGGATGAATGACGTGACATATTAAATATGAAAAAGCCACTGCTTTTGTTTAGCTTGCTGAATTAAAAGTCGCTAAGTTGCTAAGTTGCTGAAATTGGCCAAAGAATGGTATTAGCAGTGTCAGCAGGTTTCACTCAATATAACTGTGGGAAAGGAGCTGTATGAGCTTGCCGCAAATACCGATAGGTACAATAATTCTCTTAGTTGTTTCACTGCTCATCTATTTTGGAGTTGCTCAGCGAGTCTTGGATAAATTAAGGCTTTCTGATAAAGCAGCTCTAGGTGTTATAGGAGCGTTGATCATCGGCAGTTTTATCAATATTCCTCTACCGTCTGGGCCGCGGGTTGAAGCATCGATCAATATTGGAGGAGCGGTGGTTCCTTTAATATTGGCCGGTTACCTGATTTATACAACGAGCAATAAAGAGAGATTGCGCTCAGTTGTAGGCACAATCGGTACAGCAGCCGCAATTTATCTGACAGGGCTATTACTTCCGGCACAACCGGAAGCCATGGTTCTGGATCCACTCTATATCTACCCACTAGTAGGTGGAATCATTGCTTATGTTATAGGCAGATCTCGCCGAGGCGCATTTATCGCTGCCACAATGGGCATACTTCTCTTTGATGTTTTGACCTATTTTAGCTTTATGATTCAAGGAAGTCCGGGAGCGGTGCTCATTGGAGGGGGAGGAGCATTTGATGCGATTGTTATCGCAGGCCTGCTGGCTGTGCTGTTGGCAGAGTTTATTGGGGAATCCAGAGAGCGACTGCAGGGTGGGCCAACTGAAAAGGGTAAAGCTCCGGCTTTATTAAAAAGATTAAGGCCATTGTCTCCCAACAAGGTACATCAAGAGAAGGCGCAGCATGAGGAAGAGGGTGAAAAAGATGAAGCAGAGTAAAATAATTAGTTCATTTCTAGGCTCACTTATCGGATTAGGTTTTGTTATTCTGCTATCTTACTGGGCTAGTACAGCTTTTGCCCAACCTTCCATAACTCGTCAGCTGACAGAGCGTGATGACGGAGGGTATTACAGGATTATTGATGAACAAAACAAGGTCATTGATTACACATCTCGCTACCTGAGCAAGGGTGATCAATTTATTAACGCAGATAATATGCGTTATCAGATCACATCCATCGAGGGGGATTACGCTCATGCTCAGTTGGTAAGAAAAGAAACTGAAGCAAAGATGGATCTCTCCTCAACAACAACTTCTACTCAGTCATCTTTGCTAGCCCAGAAAGAGGCTCCATCAATTGGGATCTATCATACTCATTCTGCTGAATCCTATGTTCCAACAGATGGCACTGAAAGCGATGTGAGCAATGGCGGTATTATTAAAGTAGGAAAGGTCCTTGAAGATAAACTGGACGATATGGGTTTTACAGTGCACCACAGTGAGAGGCTTCATCATCCACATGATATAAACGCCTACTATCGCTCCCGGCGCACAGCAGTTGAATTGCTGCAAAAGGATCTGAATGCTCTTTTTGATGTGCACCGTGATGCAGTGCCACCAGAGGTTTACCATACAAATATAGATGGGCAGGATGTTACCAAGGTCAAATTTGTAGTGGGCAATACGAATCCCCGCTATCAATCTAATTTGGAGTTTGCCAAACAGCTAAAATCTGCTGCAGATGAAAAATATCCTGGTATTGTGCAGGGCATTCTCATTATCTCCAGCGATTTCAACCAGGATCTGGCACAGCGCTGTCTGCTTGTGGAAGTTGGTGCCCATACCAATAGCCGTGAAGAAGCAGAGCGGGGAATTGCTATGTTTGCAACAGCACTCCCTGCGGTTTTAGGCAGCCCCGGGGGTCCTCCGGCTCCCCCTCAACCTGAAGAAAGCAGCGGTGCCTGGAAAGCAGCTATTTTAATAATAGTATTGGTGGCTGCGGCAGTTTTCGGTTATCTGTACATGAACACCGGAAGTGTGGAGGGGGCGGTAAATCAGCTCCGGGATTTTATCTCCAGAATCCCTCTAAAAAGGAAGGATTAGGCTGAATGCTGTATCAGAATGCTATTGTCAGCGGCCTGGTGGCAGGAGTACTGGCCAGGCTGTTTATGTTGCGCCTTGATTATCGACAATATCCCACTTATCCTCACGACCTAATAACTCATATTGCTTTAGGAGCTATCGCAGCTTTGATTGGAGCTGTTTTCATCCCTGCTCTGCTGCTTAAAGAATTTACTGCTGTGACCTTTTTAACGATAGCCGCGGAACAATTCAGACATGTGAGGAATATGGAAAGAGAGACTCTGCTGAAATTAGAAGAAAATGAACTTGTACAA
This sequence comes from Thermacetogenium sp. UBA5472, assembly GCA_002426495.1. GTDB lineage: Bacteria > Bacillota > DSM-12270 > Thermacetogeniales > Thermacetogeniaceae > Syntrophaceticus. Next base: position 16,733 of record DIQC01000014.1, on the reverse strand, counting down.
CGTGGAGTTGATTACGTTGAGGGGATCGCCAGAACCTTTGAAGCGAGAAACTATTTAACGATCTTCGCTGCGATTATTGCTAGTGGGCTGACTATCTGGATTGGTTGGCTGTATGCTACTGCTGCCACAATTATCATTATCATCCTTTCCCAATTTCTCAAAACCGGTCAAGTAGTGGGAGAGATTGCAGAAGTGGTCGCTGCCAAATTGCATTTTAAAGGGCCCCTGTTAATGGTTGACGATATTGTGATTATGAATGTGGGTTATCCTCCTTCCCAGGAAAAAATACTGGCAGAAGGGATGGCAGTGATGATCAAGCCCAAGGATGATAATGGCAGGGCTATTTTGCATAGTGTGGGGCAGCGTCAGGCGATTTTGCATACAGCTGCTGCCCTTTTAGGGACGAAACTTGAAATTGCAGAACCGGACTTTACCCCCCTGGCCAGAAAAGATATAGACACAGGGGCTATTGGCCTCTTTATACTGCCCTTAGAGAAAGACTTTGAATGTCTTCGTAATATTATCGAAAGATCTCCTGTGCTGGAAAGCGCATCCAGGAAGCCTCTGGAAACTCAGGCCGGGCGGATCGCTTCCGATTAAGGTAGATAAGATGTAGGCTGGTGACTCAAGAAAGGGAGCTTCCTGGGAGGCGCTTCTTAATTAAGGTGATGAGTTATGGAAATAGATATATCAAAATTGATCTTAGCTATCATAACCGAGGATCCCCAACTGGTTTCTGGTGGCGGCGCTCCTGTCTTTATTGCTTCCTCGGCTGAGGAAAAGGAACAGATGGCGCTAAACTTGAGCAGGATTTTGGGGGGAATGATTCATGACCTGGGAAACGGAGTGTTCTTTATTGTCAAGCATTGATGGGTGTTTATGGCCAAAATAATTTATCACTGTTACGGTGGCTCACACTCCTCAGTGACTGCAGCGGGGATCCATTTAGGGCTGCTGCCCAAAGGCAGAACAGCCACAGGCTCTGAACTTCTAAAAGTTCCTCATTTCGATCAATATAATGCAGTTACCCACGGGCGTTTTCGCTTTGTGGGGAGAGATAGATATGGAAATGAAGTATATGTCCTGGGAAAGCGTACCGCTGGTCCTGATGTAAATGTTCTGCTGGAAAGAATAGCACAACTGTTTGACTGCAGGGAAGAAATATGCCCTGTGGACACTACTTTTCCCATCAATCCGTTGATGGTCAGCGGAGGGTTCCTCTCTAGAGGTCTGCACCTGGTTTCTTTAGGCAGGCCTATTGTGATCTTTGGAACACAGATAGCTTATCCCTTCCTCAAGGACATTGCCTGCAATGTAGTAAAGGGTTTTCATGGGGATCATATGCCAAAAAGTTGCCATTCAATAAACAATGAGCGTCTTTTGGCATTATATGTTTGTGCAGAAAATGATCTATTGACCATGCTTTTGGCTGGACGGCATCTCTATCCTGAATCAGGGGATCAAGAACTGCTTAATTGGGCAGCGGATCTCTCCTTTTCAGGGAAGATAGGTTCACTGCTGTATCTGGGAAAAGCTGATGGTTATGAGCATTATTTGATCGGTGCAGGGAAACAGCCCGATATTATAGCCAAGATATTGAAGGAAGTGCGCGGCCTGCTGGAGATTCCCCAGGTTTCTTTGTGCATTGTGCAGTCTCAGATATCCCCTTCTTTATTGTTACTGATCATGAGAAAATTGCTAAAATGTATCAACAGGGGTCAGGGGTTATCTCAACTAGAAAGACTACTATTAAACAGATATATGGGAAAAATAACCGAAAGTGCATCTAATATTAAGCTGTCAATTTTAGAGGGAATTCTTGACTAAACACCATTGCTCATTGATAATGGTAAAAAGATAATGGCAAAAAAAGATGGAGCGAGCAATGAAAAACAAAAAAAAATCTGGTATTTATGTGGAAAAGGTTATCGATGGATCACCTGCTACAGTTCATGGTATAAGTATAGGTGATCAGTTGCTGTCTGTAAATGGTATTCTACCACAAGACATTATTACTTACAGATACATTACTGCCGCAGAGAGTGTCCGTCTCAAGGTTCGCCGGCTGAATAGGATTTTTACCTGTGATATCAATAAGAATTTTGACACTGATCTGGGATTGGTATTTTCTGCAGACTGTTTTGACGGAGTAAAATACTGCCGCAACAAATGTGTCTTTTGCTTTGTAGATCAGCTTCCCTGTCATCTGCGGCATACTCTTTATGAAAAAGACGACGATTACAGGTTGTCCTTTCTCCACGGCAATTATATTACCTTGAGCAACCTTAAGGAAAGGGATATGGCACGCATTGTCAACTTAAAGTTGAGTCCCATGTATATTTCGGTGCATACTACTGACCCCCAGTTGCGAGGGGTCATGCTGGGGCACAAAAGGCCAGCTCCCATTCTGGAAAGCATCGCACGGTTTGCTGAAGCAGGGATCACCATGCATATTCAGATAGTCCTCTGCCCTGACTGGAATGATAGGGCTGCTTTAGCCAGGACAATAGCTGACTTGGTCGGTTTCTGGCCCCAGGTGGCATCTATAGGAATCGTGCCTGTAGGGTTGACCAAATTTAGACAGCAGCTTCCATGGTTGCGTTCTATTACACCAGCTGAGAGTAAGAAGCTGATCGATAAGATAAAAATTTTTCAGGACGCATTTCGCAGCAGAAATGGGGTTTCTGTAATTTACCTGGCTGATGAGTTTTATTTGAAGGCGGGCTATCCATTTCCAGCTTATAAACAATATGATGGTTTTCCCCAGATAGAGAATGGAATTGGATTGGCGAGATACTTTTATGAGGATTTTCGGAAACTACGTTCTTTGCTGCCGCATAAAACAAACAGGTTGTGTCATTTAGTCCTGGCAACCTCTCAGGACGGGGCACAGGTTCTCGAGCCGGTAGTCAGGCGACTGCGGTTGATCAAAAATATTAAACTGAGGATGATCAGTATTCCCAATACTTTTTTTGGCCCTCGAATAACCGTAACCGGTTTACTGACAGGGCAGGATCTTTTGTGGGGGTTGAGACAGGCACCAGGTGAAACTGTTCTGGTACCTAATATACTTGTGCGCAGCGGCACATCTCTTTTTCTTGACGGATTGCATGTTGCAGATGTGGAGCGCAAGGTTGGGTGCAGAATTCATCTGATTGAGCCTACAGCCACTGCACTTGTTAAAGAAATATGTATGTTAGGGGGAGTTAGGTATGAGTAATCCTGTTGTTGCCCTCGTAGGGAGACCAAATGTGGGAAAATCCACCCTTTTCAATCGCTTGTCAGGTGGAAGGACGGCAATTGTCGATGACCGGCCAGGTGTTACTCGGGATCGACTGTACAGGGAGGTGGAATGGGACAGAAACACCTTCACCCTCATCGATACCGGAGGGCTGTTTCCGGATGACCCTGCTTTTAAAGCTCACATTCAGGAACAGGTGAGCATCGCCATTGAAGAGGCTGATGTTGTTGTTTTTGTAGTGGATGCCCAGGTAGGGCTTGCAGTTGAGGATGAACAAGTAGCCCAGGTGCTTCTCAAAAGCAATAAGAATATAATTATCGCTGCCAATAAGGTTGATAACTTTAAAAATCCGGATATCTATGATTTCTACAAGTTTGGGTTGGGTGAACCTGTGGCCATTTCCAGCCTGCACGGCCTAAATATAGATGGACTGCTGGATAGAATTGTTGCTTTGCTCCCTGAAACCCCGGCAACAGAAGATGACCAATCGATTCGGATCGCTGTTGCGGGAAGGCCCAATGTGGGGAAGTCATCCCTGATCAACGCATTGCTTAGTGAAAAGAGAGTGATTGTCAGTGATATACCTGGAACAACAAGGGACGCCATTGATACCGCATTTGTCAAGGATGGCCGTTCTTATCTGCTCATCGATACCGCCGGAATCAGGAGACGTAGTCGGGTTGCCAGGGGTGTTGAGTATTATGGGGTACGACGTGCTTTTGGGGCTATTGATCGGGCAGATGTAATCATCTTGGTTTTGGATGCCGTAGAGGGCATTGTAGAGCAGGACAAAAAAATTGCAGGATATATTGAAGAAAGCGGGAAAGGGGTTATAATATTAATCAATAAATGGGATTTAGCTGATAAAAACAGACGGCAGGAATTTGAGAAGTCAACCCGTACAGAATTAAAATTTCTAATGTATGCTCCACTGCTTTTTGTTTCTGCTCTCACTGGGCAGGGGCTAGAAAAGATCTTCGCCGAAGTGGATTTAGTCCACAATGAACAGAATAAAAAGATCGGTACAGGAAACCTTAACTCCTGGTTGAGTGAGGTTACCTACCTGAACCCTCCAAAAGCTGCACAAGGTGGGCTTAGGTTATATTATGTAACACAGGTCGCTGTAAAGCCTCCTGCTTTTGTCTTTTTTGTAAACAACTCAAAACTTGTTCATTTTTCCTATAAACGCTACTTAGAGCGGCAGCTCAGAGAAGCATATGGATTTGAAGGTACACCTATCAGACTTATCTTTCGCGGGAGAAAAAGGTCCACTGCAAAACAAAAATAATAGGGGGGAAAACTATGGGTGGTTTTTTATTGATGTTAGTGATCTGCTATTTGATCGGTTCAATTCCTTGTGGCTATCTGATCGGTAAGAAGAATAATGTTGATATACGCCGCTATGGAAGTGGAAATATCGGGGCCACCAATGCCTTTCGTGTTCTAGGAACTCAAGTTGGGTTACTTGTGCTTTTCTGTGATGCTCTTAAAGGATTTCTCCCAGTCTTAATTGTTAATAATATTTATGGACCTTATTGGGGTGTTGCAGCGGGGTTCGCAGCTCTTATCGGCCATAACTGGTCTATCTTTCTCGGTTTTCGTGGCGGCCGTGGTGTGGCCACAGGTGCGGGGATACTTATAGCTCTCATGCCAGGGGTCGTTGTCATAGCTTTTGTGGTCTGGATTATAGTTGTGCTTATCTCAGGCTATGTTTCACTGGGATCGATAATTGCCGCACTGGCTGTGCCGATTATAGCTTTGTTCTTACATATACCCTGGGTTTATTTTATTTTTGCTATACCTGCACCCATTCTTGTTGTAATCAGGCATCTCCCGAATATCAGGCGTTTAAAAATGGGCACTGAAAACCGCATAAGTTTTTGGAAATAAAGATAAAATAAAAATAATAAGTACTGCGGCTTGCTATTTAAGTTGCTTTTTTTTATTGAAAACCTCTCCTTAGGTAATACCAATTATTAACTAACATATAAATAGTATAACTGGTATTTCCTTAAACAGTTATGCCAGTATTGATTAAATTATTGGCATGAATAAGGATTGTCTTGCATAAAAAAGAATAGGGGAGGGGTTTGCCCATGGAAAATCTCAATATCTTTCAGGATATTGCTGAGCGAACAGGTGGGGACATTTACTTGGGTGTAGTTGGACCTGTGCGGACCGGCAAATCGACATTTATTAAGCGTTTGATGGAACTGCTGGTCTTGCCAAATATTGCGGACCCCAATGATAAAGAGCGGGCAGTAGATGAACTGCCTCAGAGTGGGGCCGGCAGAATGATTATGACTGTGGAACCGAAATTCATACCTCAGGATGCTGTTGAAATTGCCATCAGAGATGGACTAAAAATGAAGGTGAGGATGGTTGACTGCGTCGGTTATACAGTTGATGGTGCCCTCGGTTATGAAGAGGAAGAGGGTGGGCCGCGTATGGTAAGGACGCCTTGGTTTGATGAGGCTATTCCTTTTCAAGAGGCAGCAGAACTGGGAACCAGAAAAGTGATAGCTGATCATTCCACACTAGGGATTGTAGTCACTACTGATGGCTCTGTAGCAGATATTCCCAGGGATAGTTATTCGGAAGCCGAAGAGCGTGTAATTGAAGAATTAAAGGAACTGGGCAAGCCGTATATCATTGTACTCAACACTCTTTATCCGGATGCTTATGAGTCTATCGAACTGGTACAGAGCTTAGAGGAAAAATATGATGTGCCGGTGCTGGCCATCAATTGTGCTGAAACAACTGATGACGATCTTCTCAACATCCTTCAAGAGGCACTTTATGAGTTCCCGGTTCAGGAGATCAATGTTAAATTACCACTTTGGGTTGAGGAGTTAGAGAGCGCTCACTGGCTGCGTTCAGATTTGGAACAGGTAATCAATGAAGCAGTCACCAGTGTGAACAGACTGCGAGATATTGATCACACAATTGAAAAAATTCGAGAGAATGAGTTTGTGGCCGCTGCTCTGCTGCAGGAAATGAATCTCGGTACAGGTGTTGCCGATATTAAAGTCCAAGCACAGGATGGCCTGTTTTTTAAAGTGCTGGAAGAGGTTAGCGGGCTCCCTGTAAGTGGTGAGCATGATATCCTGCGGCTGATGCGAGACCTGAGTAAATCGCAAGCAGAACTGGAAAAAATAGCTCCCGCTTTGGAAGAGGTGCAGGAACTGGGATATGGGGTTGTTACCCCCAGTTTAGATGAGATGATACTGGAAGAACCGGAACTGATCCGGCAGGGGAATCGTTTTGGCGTCAAGCTGAAAGCCAGTGCTCCTTCAATGCATATCATCAGAGCGGATATTTCAACAGAAATTACACCGATTATCGGTACGGAGAAGCAGTGCGAAGATCTTGTACGCTATATGTTGGAGGAGTTCGAGGATGATCCGGCCAAAATATGGCAGAAGGATATCTTCGGCAAGTCCCTACATGATTTGGTAAGAGAAGGCATACAAAATAAATTACATCGTATGCCTGATAATGCCCAGGAAAAACTGCAGGAAACTGTGCAGCGGATCGTCAATGAGGGAAGTGGAGGATTGATCTGTATCATCATCTAGTTTTTTTTTGAAAACGGTCATCTGACCGTTTTTTATTTTCTGAAGAAAAAGCAGGACTTGATATTTGCATCAGCGAAAATTTCCGGTATGATATGATAAGTGTTAATTCAAATAGTTGCATTTTAGATAGAGGAGGGTATTCATGAGGGATAATTCTATTGGTATCGGGCTGCTTGGACTGGGTACTATCGGGACAGGAGTCTATAAACTGCTCCGGGAAAACGCGTCTTGGATATCGCAAAGGGCTGGTAACAAATTAGTGATCAAGAAAGTGTTGGAGCGTGATCAAGAAAAGGCTCTCCAGTTGGGGGTACCCTCTGAGGAACTGGCAAACAATATTGAAGAGGTACTGGCTGATCCGGAGGTTCAGATTGTTGTCGAACTTTTAGGAGGAATGGAACCTGCCCGTACCTATATTCACGATGCCCTGAGTCGTGGGAAACATGTGGTTACTGCCAATAAAGATGTTGTATCAACTCATGGCAAAGAGTTGTTTGAGGCTGCTGACGCCGGGAAAGCCGATTTATATTTTGAAGCAAGTGTTGGTGGGGGAATTCCAATCATACGCGCCTTGAAAGAAAGCCTGGGTGCTAATAAAATTGAAAATGTCATCGGGATTGTCAATGGAACCACGAATTATATCTTGACTCGCATGAGCGAGGAAAATATAGGTTTTTCCACAGTCCTACAGGCAGCCCAGGATGCAGGATATGCTGAAGCTGATCCCATAGCAGATATCGAAGGTCATGACGCTGCCAGGAAGATTGCCATTTTGGCTTCCATCGCTTTTAATTCCCGGGTGACCCCTGCTGATGTTTTTGTGGAGGGGATCACCAAGATCACCACGGAAGATATTAATTATGCCCGGGAACTGGGATATGTGATTAAGCTGCTGGCCATTGCCAGGGAATGCAACGAAGGAATAGAGGTACGAGTACATCCCGCTTTTCTTCCTCAAAATCACCCCCTGGCGGCTGTCAAGGGTGTTTTTAATGCCATCTATATCTGTGGGGATGCCGTGGGCGAAACCATGTTTTACGGCCAGGGAGCGGGAGCAATGCCTACAGCCAGTGCTGTTGTAGGGGATCTGATGGAGATCGTTCGCAATCTGGAAAGTGGTAGCATCAGTCGGTTACCCTGCAGCTGTTATTTGGATGAAGAGATACTCTCTATTGGACAAGTGAGTACCAAATATTATCTGCGTCTCATTGTTAAGGACAAGCCTGGAGTGATGGCCAGTATTACAGGTATTTTAGGCAATCACCAGGTGAGCATCGGCTCTATGATACAGAAAAGAACACTTACAGTTAACGAAGATAAAATGGCTGAGATAGTGATTGTAACACATCAAGTTTTAGAACAGGATATGCGGGATGCATTGGCTGTCGTGAAAGGTCTTTCTTGTTTAGGTTCTATCGAAAACGTGATCCGTGTTGAGGAGGAATAAGTACATGAACTGGAAAGGGTTAATTTCTGCTTATCGTTCTTTTTTGCCGGTAACAGATCAGACACCTGTCATAACTCTTTATGAAGGGAATACTATTTTGCTCCCTGCTATGAAGCTTTCCGAAAGACTTAATATTGAACTTTATTTGAAGTTTGAGGGGCAGAACCCTACCGGTTCTTTTAAGGATCGGGGAATGACTGTTGCGGTAAGCAAAGCTGTAGAAAACGGCAGTAAAGCAGTTATGTGTGCCTCTACTGGTAATACCTCTGCATCGGCTGCTGCCTACGCTGCCCGGGCCGGAATCAAATGTGTTGTGATCATACCTGATGGTTATGTTGCTTTGGGTAAACTGGCACAAGCATTGATATATGGAGCTGAGGTTATAGCGATCAAAGGCAATTTTGATGCTGCTCTACAGCTCGTACGCAAGATCACAGAAAAGTACCCATTAACCTTGGTCAACTCTCTCAATCCCCACCGGATTGAAGGGCAGAAAACTGGTGCTTTCGAAATCTGCGACCAGCTGGGGTCTGTACCGGATTACCTGGCTCTGCCTGTCGGGAATGCAGGCAATATTACAGCATATTGGAAGGGATTTAAGGAGTACAAGGCTGCGGGGTGTGTTGCTTCGACACCTAAGATGATCGGTTTCCAGGCCGCAGGAGCCGCTCCTATTGTTAATGGAGAGATTGTTCCAAAGCCCCAAACTGTAGCCACAGCCATCAGGATCGGAAACCCGGCCAGTTGGCAAAAAGCTGTAACAGCAATTGAGGAATCAGAGGGGCATATTGACATGGTAACAGATGAGGAAATCCTTGATGCTTACCGGTTGGTTGCCAGAACTGAGGGGCTTTTTGTAGAACCGGCATCTGCAGCTTCCCTGGCTGGGGTACTCAAACTAAACAAACAGGGCTTTTTTGCCAAGGGTGCCCGTGTTGTCTGTATTATGACTGGACATGGCCTAAAAGACCCGGATACCACTATCAAGACCTGCCAATTACAGCCCAGAGTTATTCCTGCCCAGGAGGATGCAGTATTAGATATTTTAAAGGGTTTTAGTATTCTCTAAAAGTAATAAGGAACTAGGTGACCATTAGATGGAAAAAAAGATTGCCGTTAATGTACCAGCTTCAACTGCCAATTTAGGGCCGGGGTTTGATGTCCTGGGGATGGCATTGAACCTCTACAATACAGTTGTTCTGGAAAAGATGGATAATGACTGCCATATAATCGAAGTAAATGGGGAGGGGCATTTCTCGCTGCCCAGGGACAGCAACAACCTTGTTGCTAGATCTGTTACTTTTCTAATGGAGAGAGCCGGCTACGAAGATTATGGATTTAAACTCACTCTGGATAATCAGATACCCTTGATGAGCGGACTGGGGAGCAGTGCCGCTGCTATTGTCGGCGGCCTAGTAGCTGCTAACGCCCTTGTTGGAAACCCTTTTTCTCATAGCGATGTTTTACAAATGGCTGTTGAGATAGAGGGACATCCTGATAATGTAGCTGCCGCTCTCCTAGGTGGGGTGGTAATTGTTGCTAAGGATGAGGAATCAGGTGAGGAATCATATGTTTATTCTCGCTTTGTTCCCAAAACTGATATCAGGATCACCGCTGTAATTCCAGAATTCAATGTGTCAACTATTAAAGCACGCAGTGTTTTACCTGAAAATGTTCCTTTACAGGATGCCGTCTACAATTTGGGGCGTATTGCCTTGCTGGTGACAGCTCTACGGGAAGGGGATTGGGATCTGCTTCAGGTAGCAATGCAGGACCGCCTGCACCAGCCCTACAGATGCAGCCTTGTGCCTGGTTTGAATGAGGTTTTTCAAGCTGCCCTTGACAGTGGAGCCTATGGAGTCTTTTTGAGTGGGGCAGGGCCCACTGTCATCGCCTTTTCTCCACCTGATCTGGATTGTGGAGAGGCAATTGCAGATATCTTCCAATTAAGAAATATAGCAGCACGGGTTATGCATTTGGAACCCTGTTTATCAGGAACCCGTATATTATAAAATGAACTGATACTTAAGTTGGGGGAGGCTTTTTCGTGCAAATCATAGTACAAAAGTATGGAGGTTCTTCAATAGCAGAACCTGAGTTGATCAAAAATATAGCGCGGCGTGTAGTGGAGACTAAACAAAAGGGCAATAGGGTGGTTGTGGTAGTTTCTGCAATGGGGGATACCACAGACGAATTGCTGAAAATGGCACACCAGATCACCGCATCCCCCTGCGATCGCGAACTTGATATGCTGCTTAGCACAGGAGAACAAATTTCTATTGCCTTGTTGGTGATGGCAATTAATAATCTAGGTTGTTCCGCTGTTTCTCTTACCGGTTCCCAGGCTGGTATAGTAACAGATGATGTCCATTCCAAAGCACGCATTATGAAAATCGATCCTGATCGTGTTAATCAGGAATTGGAGCAGGACAAAGTTATAGTAGTCGCAGGTTACCAGGGGATAACAGAAAAAGGAGATATTGCCACCCTGGGGCGGGGTGGGTCAGATACTACAGCTGTCGCTTTGGCCGCATCTTTAAAAGCAAACATCTGTGAGATTTATACAGATGTTGATGGTGTTTATACCGCTGATCCCCGAATCATTCCTCAAGCCTTTAAACATAATTTCATTTCTTATGATGAGATGCTGGAGCTGGCCAGTCTGGGAGCTTTAGTTTTACAGCCGCGTGCTGTGGAGTTTGCTAAAAATTATGCAGTTCCACTGTTGATCAGATCGAGTTTCAATGATTGCGCAGGGACACTTGTAGGGGAGGTTGCAACTGTGGAGAATTGTCGCCCAGTTAGTGGTGTTACACATGACTTAAATGTAGCTAAAATTGGCATATTTGATGTGCCTGATTGCCCCGGTATTGCCAAGGACATCTTTCAGTGTCTGGCTGATGAGCAAATAAATGTGGACATGATCATCCAGGGGTGGGTGCGTGATGACAGAAACGATATTGTATTTACTGTAACTCGTGCGGATTTAGAGACGGCTCTTCCGGTAGTGGAGAAAATTGTTAGAGAAATCGGGGCATCAGGTTTCGTCTACAATGATCGGGTGGCCAAAGTTTCCATAGTCGGTGCAGGTATGATAACCAATTCGGGGGTTGCCGCAGATATGTTCAAGGCTTTGGCTGAAGAGGGTATTAATATAGAAATGATCAGCACATCTGAGGTCAAGGTGTCATGTGTTATCGATGAAGGCCAGGCTATCAAAGCAGTGCAAGCCCTGCACGCCGAATTTTTTGAATAATGGTGGCGAAAAATTGATTATAATTTGCTCAGACTTGACATTGAAAACATGTAGGGCTACAATATTCTGAGACATTTAAATATTGTTCAGGGTGTAGCTCAGTTTGGTAGAGCGCTAGCATGGGGAGCTAGAGGCCGTGGGTTCAAGTCCCACCACTCTGACCATCTTAATGTAGGCAGGGTAAAAAACCTGCCTACATTTTTTCTAAGAATCAAGTGACATAAGGGGACGGTTCTCCTGTATCTGAGACACAGGGACGGGGTCCTGTTGTCTACTAAAGAAAACATACAGTTTTACGAGAGGAACAAGTATGTCAAAGAAAAGATTTAATTTGTTTTGGATAATCTCAGTATCGATGTTGCCATTGGTGATGATATTTTTATTAACGCCGGCATCGGGCGGGGCAGTTGCTAATACTGATCAACAGCGTCAGGCGATTCTTGTTATTTGCGATTATTTGGAAATGGAAGATTTAGATGATCCGGAGTTAACCCATCTGTATAATTTTTTCGAAGAGGGAAGTATCACTCTTCTGAACACCAAAACCGCAGGAGGGCGCAATAGACAGAATGCTGCCGCAACTATAAGTTCGGGTCGGGTTGCTTTGGGCTCCAGTTCTGAGCGCGGTTCAGAATCCCTAGTCTTTGGTCCCCAGGAAACATTCCATGGTGAAAATCCGCAGGAACTTTTTCAGGCACGAACAGGGGTCACACCTGAGCCTGGCAATCTGGTTGTATTAGATATTCCTTCTATTCAGTGGACGAATCAGAGGAGTAATAATAGTGCTGGCGCCGCACCAGGAACTTTAGGCGATACTCTTCATAATAAAGGGCTTAAAACAGCAGCAATCGGCAATTCAGATGTGCCCGGGGTATCTTTAAAGCGTTCTGCGGCATCAATTGCTATGGATAGTAAAGGGATTATCGACCAGGGCAATGTTTCGCAAGAAGTCCTTACCTATGCTGCTGATGACCCCCTGGGACATCGTACAGATTACTCAATGCTGGAAGAAGTATTTCTTCAACTTCAACCACAAACAGATTTCATAGTAATAGATCTGGGTGATCTTGTTCGCCTTGATTATAAGAAGGAGCTTTTAACAGCTCAGGTTTATCAACAAGAAAGGCAAAAAATATTACACAAATATAACGATTTTATAGGCATGCTGATGGGGAAAACTGATCTATCAAACAGCCTGATCATTGTTGCCGCAACAACTCCCACAGATGAAGCAAGCAGGGAAAGGATGCTTTTTGGTTTTTTAGGAGCGCAAGGGGATGGGCTTGAAGAAGGCCTGCTTACGACTCCGACAACGAGAAAAGATGGTGTCATCGCCCTATCAGATATCGCTCCTAATATTGGTTCGTTTTTACGGTTAGATCATGATTCCCGCTATATCGGCCGGACATGGCACGTTGAAGCTGCTGATAATAATATGACAATGATGGAGGAGATCGAAAAACGCACAGTTTTTGCTTCAATTCTCAGACCTGCCTTTGTCAAAGGGTATGTAGTCCTTCATCTCATAATATTAGCCTTTATTATCTTTTTCCTGTTTTTTGACCCAAAGAAAGTGAACTATTTTACTCCACTACTGCTGGGGCTGATTGCAGTACCAGCTGCCTTGCTTTTGGTTTGTCTGACGAACATCACTTCCCTCTGGTTATATATATTGCTTTGCTCGCTTATTGTTGTTGCGTTAGTTTCGGTGAGCATTCGGCTGGCCAAGGACAGAAACCATGATCCGCTATTATTTCTTTGTCTGGCTATAGCTTTCATCCTGCTCATAGATACTTTAACCGGAGGGAATTTACAAAGGTTCTCTGTGTTGAGTTATGATGCAATGAGTGGGGCGCGTTATTATGGAATCGGTAACGAATATATGGGGGTGCTCATGGGCGCCACTATCATTGCGGCAACACTTATCGTTCAGCGCTTTCAAAAACGCCCTACTGCCGCCCTTGTCGCTGCCGGTTGTCTCATCCTAACCGTGCTGGTTATTCTGGGAGCTCCTTGGTGGGGAAGTAATTTTGGCGGATTTACTGCGGCATTAATTGCTTTTGGATACACCTTTTGGCGTTTGTCAGGTATTCGGCTGCGGCCACGCAATGTTATCATCGGATTAGCTGTTGTGGCTCTATTATGTGGAGGGGTATTTATGTTTGACTATCTGCGTCCACCCGAAGTGCGATCTCATTTTGGTCAGTTTGTGTCTGCTGTGGAGGCATCCGGTTTTCCTGCTATACAGGAAATGGTTACCAGGAAAGTGTCCATGAACTATAAGTTGTTCACATCAACGATTTGGACAAAAGTGCTGCTGGGCAGCCTGTTGGCTCTGGGGATCCTTTTTTATTGCCCTGTGGGAGTATTCAAGGGCATGTTAACAAAGAACCCTGCCATAGCTACTGGCCTTGTCGGTGCACTGTTGGGTGCATTCACTGCTCTAATATTTAACGACTCGGGGATTGTAGCGGCAGCAACAGCTGTTGTATTTCCTGTAGCCACATTATTTTACTTAGTTATCCGTGAGCAAATGGCGTCATTATGAGCAATACACCCCCTAAAGTGATATTTAGAAATTCATTGACAAAACGTCATGAGGTGCTAAAATTTAATAAGATTATTTTGACTAATATTAGCTGTGATATTTTCAAGGGAGGTTGGGAAATGGCCAATATCAACTCTTTGGGGCGTCATGTTTTAGCTGAATTATACGGTTGCACCTTTGAAGCATTAGATGACACTGAAAAAGTAAAAAGTTATATGATTAAAGCAGCTATTTCAGCCGGAGCAGAGGTTAGGGAGAGTGTTTTCCATAAATTCAGCCCTCAAGGGGTAAGTGGTGTGGTAATTATTTCAGAGTCCCATTTGACAATTCATACATGGCCTGAATTAGGCTATGCCGCAGTTGATGTGTTTACCTGTGGCGATAAGATAAACCCATGGGATGCCTGTAAGCATCTTTCCGAGATACTGCAAGCAGAACATGTCACGGCAACCGAAATGAGAAGAGGGATCATGGCACCTTGTCCTAAGACGGCTGTAAGTCAGTAGGAGGGGATAGCATCTGGAAGGTATAGATAAAAGTAGGAGGGGTAATTAATGAGCCTTACATGGTGAGTGTAGGGCTTATTTTATTTTCGGGCTCCTTTTTATCTGACAGGGGGACAGGGACCTGTTTGCCAAGTAAACTATTAACTAAGAGTAACAATACTTTGTATTGAACTCTTAGTTAATCATTCTTGCTTCAATAGAAAAAATAACAATTTCATGGTTGAGGCGAAAAATCTTTTGTTTTTAAGGAGGAATTATTGAGAAAAAGGAGAATAGTGATTAAGATAGATTATATGAGATTATATGCTTTCTAAGAGGGGGTCGCTATGGGAGAGGTGAACTTGTCTCAGGTAATGGATCGTAATCGGTCGTTCGTAGACAGGATAATTGAGGAGAGTGGCCAGGATATTCGCCAGTGCTATCAGTGTGCGAAGTGTACTGGTGGGTGTCCGGGGGCCGTACATATGGATTATCCACCGAATCAAATTATCCGTATGCTGATGCTGGGGATGAAGGAAGAGGTATTGAAATCCAAAACAATTTGGGTATGCATGGGATGCAATACCTGTACAACCCGTTGTATCAGGGATATTGAAGTTGCAGGGGTTATGGATATCTTGCGACAGAAGGCCATCAAGGCGGGTTATATCGAACATGCAAAGGGTGTAATCAGTTTCAATGACTCGTTTTTGTGGACAGTACGAAGTTTTGGTCGACTCTTTGAACCAGGTATGGCCATAATAAACAACGTGAGATTAGGTAATTTTATGAAGGACATGCAGTTTGGATTGCCATTGATGTTGAAAGGAAAGGCGTCAATGCTCCCCCATCGTCTCAAAGGACGTAGAGAAATGGCGAATATTTTCAAAAAGACAGTACAGGGGGGTAAATAAATTGTCCAAATATGCACTCTATCCAGGATGTTCAATGGAAACAGGTGGTATCGAGTATGCGATATCCAGTGATGCAATTGCAGAGGCTCTGGGTATTGATTTTCTTGAGGTGCCCGATTGGAACTGCTGTGGCGCATCATCAGCGCATATGACTGATCATCTTTTATCTCTTGCTCTTCCAGCCCGGATAATGGCATTGGCTGAAACATTACCGGTAACAGAGATAGTGGCCCCTTGTGCCGCTTGCCATGCCAGAATGGCCGCTGTAGAGTATGAACTCGGTCGTGATAATGATCTAAAACAGAAGGTAAACTCCTTGCTGGAGCGACCTTATACTGGTAAGGTAAAACTTAAGTATTACATTGATGTTTTCTCAAATCCGGATACTCTTTCTCAGATCGAGAAAAGTGTAAAGAAACCCCTGGAAGGGCTGAAAGTTGCCTGTTATTACGGATGTCTTTTTGTCAAGCCACCCAAGATGGTGAATTTCATAGATGATCCGGAAAATCCACAATCAATGGATAACATCATCAGGGCTCTCGGAGCAGAACCGATTCCATGGCCATATAAAACTGAGTGCTGTGGAGCATCCCTTGGTGTGACAGATGAGGATCTCTGTAACAAGTTATGCAACGATATACTCAGATTTGCCAGGGATGCAGGTGCTGATTGTATATCAGCTGCCTGTCCTCTTTGTCAGGCAAACCTTGATATGCGGCAGGTAACTGTTGAGAAAAAATACGGTATCAGCTATAGGATGCCTATACCCTTTTTCACTCAGCTAATTGGTTTGGCTTTAGGTATAAATCCAAATTCATTAGGAATGAAGAAATTATTTGTGGACCCAGCACGAATGTTAAAGAAACTAGGAGTTGCATAATAAAATTGTGAATGTAATAAACGATAGGACATGCAACAATAAGGAATATATTACAGATAGGGGTTCTTGTCCTGAAAAGAACCCCTTATTATTGGGGGAAAGTACTTTTCTTTTGCCCCGTGCTTTTCCGTCTATCTGGAGACCTATCGAGCAGGATCTGAGGGAAGTCTTTTCACAGCTGGAAAGAGATCTCCGTCCGGTAGGATGTCACCTGTTGAAGCAGCTTTTATATCCATCTGATTATGAGTATTTGCTTTCGCCAGGGTTGGTGCTTTACAGCGGACGTTTTTTTTCAAAGAGTTGTGAACAATACCTGCCAGCATTGTTTCTGGAGTTAACATATTTAGGAATGGAGTTTCATGATCGGGCAGGGGATCTAGGGCT
>DIQC01000015.1 GCA_002426495.1 Thermacetogenium sp. UBA5472 | reverse complement strand
ATTATGCCATCCTCGTTACGTGTTTCCGGGAATCCAGGATGCATTGCGCTACATTCATGGCTAAATAATGCCAAAAAGAATGATTTTATGTGTGTATTCATGATAAGATAATGGATATAGAAAAAGAGTATGGATCAGGCGGGTTTTTTATGTAATGTGAGAAACGCCTGTCACTACATGTCACTGATAGTTAAATCTCAACCTTCGCCAAGACAATAGCGCAGCTATAATTAGGATAGATGCATATAGAAACAGTGCCGATCACTACAGATCACTTAAATTAGGCAGCTTAAATATTGATCACTGTCTATACTGAGTCTACACCTAATATTCTATATTATTTATTGATCTAAAATTATTGGCTGTGCAGGATTAATAGATTGTGTCAAAGTTATAGTGTGTGAGCTTTTAGATTTTTTTTGATAGGCAAATAAACGGAATATAATGGCAGGAGGTTGATGTTTTGCTGTGGAATAGAAAAGGTAAGAAAAAAACAAAACAAAAAAAAGGAATGTTCCACGTGGAACAATCGCCACAAAACAGTGACAATCAAGGGGTGGGCCCCCTTCCTACAGTGACACGCATCATTGCTATCGCTAATCAAAAGGGTGGGGTAGCTAAAACAACTACCGCAGTCAACCTGAGTGCCTGTCTGGCACTATGGGGGAGAAAAGTGCTGTTGGTGGATATCGACCCACAGGGTAACGCCACCAGCGGTTTGGGTGTTGATCGTGATAATTTGACTGCTTCTATTTATGATCTCCTATTGGGTGAAGGGGATATAGAGGAAATAATAATTAACACTGAGACCGAAAACCTGGATTTGGTTCCCGCCAATATCAGTCTGGCCGGGGCGGAGATTGAAATGGTGGATATAGAAAAAAGGGAGACAAGGTTGCGTGATCTATTAGTGCAAATCAAGGATCGCTACCATTACATTGTTATTGATTGTCCTCCCTCTCTGGGGTTACTGACCATTAACGCTCTCACTGCGGCCAAAAGTGTACTCATTCCTATCCAGTGTGAATACTACGCCCTGGAAGGGGTGGGGCAGTTGTTGCAGACCATCAATTTAGTGCAGCAGCGGCTTAATCCCCAACTTTTTTTGGATGGAGTGCTGTTAACCATGTTTGATGCCCGCACAAATTTAGCTATCCAGGTGGTAGATGAAGTAAAAGATTATTTTGGCGACCAAGTGTTTAGTACCGTTATTCCCAGGAATGTGCGGCTCAGTGAAGCGCCCAGCTATGGAAAACCGGTGATCACCTATGATCCCCGCTCTAAAGGCGCCATTTTATATCAGGAATTAGCACGGGAAGTGATGGAAGATGAAGAATAAAAATACGGGATTGGGCCGGGGCTTACGGGCATTGATCCCCACAGAACCTGAACAGGCAGAGGGCAGTGCAGAGATCGTTGAGTTGCCTCTGAATAGGATTAAACCCGGAGCATTTCAAGCGCGGCTTGATTTTGATCAAGAAGCAATGGATGAGCTGGCCGCTTCGATTAAAACCCATGGCGTTATGCAGCCTGTGGTTGTTCGTCCCCTGGGGGATGACCTATATGAGTTGATTATCGGGGAGCGCCGCTGGCGGGCTAGCCAAATAGCGGCATTAGAAACTATTCCCTGTGTAATTCGCCATGTGGATGATCAGATCTCCAGTGAGATGATGCTTGTGGAAAACATTCAAAGGGAAGACTTTAACCCTATGGAAGAGGCTTATGCTTACAAGCGTCTAAAAGATGAGTTTCAGCTGACACAGGAGGAAATTGCCTCTCGTGTAGGCAAAAGCCGTTCCTTTATCGCCAATAGTATGCGGCTCTTGCAGCTACCTGAAAGCATACAGAATTTGCTTGTTCAGGGTAAGCTAAGTGTCGGCCATGGAAAGGTGCTCTTGGGGCTAAACGATCGGCAGCAGCAGATAGGTTTAGCTGCAGAGATAGTTAAAAAAGGCCTCACGGTCAGGGAAGCGGAGAAAGCGGCGGGGCGACTGCTCAATCAAAAAAAAGCACAGCCTGAGAAAAAAGAACAGGATTTAATAATGGCTGATACTGAGGACCGTCTGCGCCAGCTGTTGGGGACAAAAGTAAAGATAAAAAAGGGACGGCGGGGTGGCAAGATCCAGATCGATTTTTACAATAGTGATGAGTTAGAGCGACTGTTGGAGTTTCTCTTTGAGCATTGAAAGGGCACTGAATGGCAGCTGAATTAAGGTTGGAGTAAGTGGACTCTCCTGCAAGGGTGTTGGGGTGGGCCTGTTCAAGGGGAGTGACATATTGCGAGGGGGACTTTTGATTGGCCATTGGGGATAACAAAACTAAGGGGTCAGAGAGAGTAGAAGGCAGCAGCAACCTGCCAAAATTGAATGGCAAAGATTGGCTTCGCTACTCGATCAGTTTGTGGGACGATCTTGCTAAAACAGCTGAGGAGCGCAGTTTGAAACATCCTGCTATGTTTCCTACAGCCCTTACAGATCGCCTGCTCAGGATTTTTTATGGGGAACAGCAGGGACTGGTGCTTGATCCATTCCTGGGGAGTGGGAGCACACTCTGTTCAGCTTATCGGTACGGGATCCCTTCTGTGGGCTTTGAGATTACTGAGGATTATCTTGATCTAGCAAAAAAACGACTAGATCAGATGGAAGGGGATGCTTTATCTTATCCCCGACTGATAGCTGATGATGCCTGCACTATGGAGAATTACTTGAATCCTGAGAGTGTGGGGCTCTGTATTACCTCTCCTCCATATTGGAATATCCTGCGCCGGCGGCGGAGTGCAGACGGAAAACCACTTCGCTATTATGGTGAGGATAGTATGGATCTTGGAAATATCGACGAATATCAGAATTTTATGGATTCTCTGGCAGCTGTTTTTAGGCAGGTCTATGGTTGTCTTGCCCCTGGCGCTTACTGTTTGGTGGTTGTCATGGATATTAGGAAGGGCCCTCGCTTTTATCCGCTGCATATGGATTTAACAGCAGTGATGCGGCAGTTGGGATTTTTATTGGATGATCTTATTATTTGGGATCGTAGACAGGAGTACAATAATTTGCGCCCCCTTGGATACCCCTATGTTTTTCGAGTCAATAAGATCCATGAGTTTATCATGATCTATCAGAAGCCAAAAGGATAGGTACAGGGGGACGGGAGAATGTGGGGAAACCATTATAGAGTTGTGTAGAACTTTTTAAGATAAAACTAAAAAAGAGGTTGCCAAAACAATGAATCTGTTATCGCTGTTTCAGGAAAATCAAGAGTTAATGCTCACCTATGGAACGATTATATTTATCGGTCTGATTGTTTTATTTTTATTGTTAAGTATACGCCTGTATCTTGTAGAACGGCGCTTGAACAGTTTGCTTAAAGGTGCTCAGGGTGACAACCTAGATGTTATTCTGCGGCAGGCTGTGGAATCCAGTCAGGAATTAGAGAGTCATCTGGATGAATTGTATGATCTGATTGAAAAACAGCAGAATGCAGCGTCAGAATCCTTGCAGAATGTAGGGCTGATCAGGTTTAATGCTTTTCCAGGCCAGGGTGGCGATTTGAGTTTTGCCATGGCACTGCTCAATAATCAGGGGAACGGTGTTGTCCTTACCAATCTGGCAGGACGGGATAACTCTCGCATTTTTGCAAAAAATATTGTGCGTGCAAAATCTCCATATTTATTGAGTGAGGAAGAAATATCCTCTATTTCCAAGGCTCTGGAGAATATACAAAATAGCTAGCTTTACGATCCTCCTGCTGTGGTGCATAAAGTCAGGTGTAATGCGCCAAAATAATAAAAACAATAAGGGTGAGACTAATGGCTTATATCGCAGTCGAAGAGGGATTGGGCAATGTACGCAGGGCCTTGAAAGAGGCTGGTTACCAGGTAATGGCGCTGTCTGCTGAGAACCTGGAGCGTGCTCGTGCTATTGTGATTACCGGTATGGACAATAATATGATGCAGCAGCAGGATATCAGTACGGATGTCCCTGTGATTAACGCTTCAGGACAGAGCGTCCAGGAGATTGTAGAGTCTGTCCAGGAGCGCTTATTTTAACTGACTTACACCAATTAAGTTATTAGTAAATGATTAACTAAGAGTAACAATACTTTGTATTGAACTCTTAGTTAATCATTCTTGGTTAAAATCGATTATTTTTTGTTTTTTACTGGCTACATACTGGTTGCCTTCTACACTTTGTACAGTCGGATTGCAGCCAAAACTCACCTTGGAAACCCATCTTTTACTCATTTCACCCCCCGGGCTTGATCAGGAGAAAGGGCTTTATAACTGGGCAGTTCTCTATTGTTTTTATCCAGCATGTGCCCGGTTACAATGGC
>DIQC01000016.1:8856-9782 GCA_002426495.1 Thermacetogenium sp. UBA5472 | reverse complement strand
CAAAAAATCAAAATGAGCCTCAACCGAATTGGAAATTATCCTCTAAACCGGTCGCTGCTCATAGTAGACAAGGAGGAGTAGTTATGATCCGGGTGTTGATAGTTGATGACCAGCGCATCGCTTGGGAAATAATGAAAGCAGCTCTGGAAAATGGGGACAAGTATCAGCTTGTGGACTGCCTGTCGGGCGCCGGCAATGCCTATCTGTATTCCATGACCGGCAATGTTGACTTAATTTTAATGGATGTCTATACACTTGACGGGGAAAACGGCATTGAAGCCGCGGCAAAGATCAAGCGGGATCTCCCGCATATCAAAATTGTCATTGTCACCTCTATGCCGGAGGAAAGCTTTATCCGTAAATCAAGGGAGGCAGGCTGTGAGAGTTTTTGGTACAAAGACGTGAGCGTAGAGGAATTATTGGAGGTAATGGACCGCACCATGGCGGGCGAGTCGGTTTATCCTGATACCCCTCCCACGGTCAAAATCGGGATGGCCACAAGTTCAGAATTTACTAAGCGTGAACTTGATGTTATAAGAGAACTGGTCAACGGCCACTCCCAAAAAGACGTGGCTGAAATCCTAGGAATAAAATACGAATCCGTAAGGACACATTTAAAAAGCATCCTAATGAAAACCGGCTATGGCACTCCAAACCGGTTTATCGCCGAAGTGTCACACAAGCATTTTATCATACCCGGGTTCTATAAGACCTCCATGACAAGGGATGATAAATAGCGAACAACCCTGAGGTCTCTATGCTCGGTGATTGCGGTGTGAAATAGTTACATTGCTAGTGGAATGGTCAAAAACTAGGGCTAAAGTGCTGTTGGCATTGATCGATTTCAAATAAGATTATGTGGCAAACGAAATGTCCCCATGCAATGCCACAAAAATATTATTCCGCTTCCCCAATATTGGGGAAGC
>DIQC01000016.1:7249-8714 GCA_002426495.1 Thermacetogenium sp. UBA5472 | reverse complement strand
TTCCCCAATATTGGGGAAGCGGATTTTTTTACTCGCTGATACACTGGAGGGAGGTGTTTTAACATACTGAAAAAAAGATAGTTGCATTCCCTACCTTTGCTGAGGAGGTGGCACTGGGACGAAGCAACCCATAGGAAGGTGTAGTCAATACCGGATGCGGCATCTTAGCGGCATCATAAACTTAAAAGGGGGAAAAAGCGTGAGAAAAAAGAAACTGCTGTCTTTATTGTTATCTGTATTGCTGTTAATCGGGCTCATGCCGGTGGATCAGGTCTTTGCTGCCGAAACAGGGGAAGTGCTATGGGTCAATGGTGTGAATATTATTGACGTGCCGGATAAAACAGTTGTCTGCGGTGCCGGCTCTGCTGTTTATGATGCAGAGACAAAAACACTCACCCTTACCGATGCAACGATTGACGACGGCCATGATGGCGTGGGCATTGCTGCAGAAAGCTATTTTAACAACAAAGTGCTCACAGTCAAGCTTGTAGGGACCAATAAAATCGCTCCAGAGCCAGGTAACAACCTAACCATGGGAATCCGCACCGACGGGGAACTGCTTGTTGAAGGAGATACAGCTGGAAGCGGTACCATAAATATCGCGACCAAAGCAGCGGATGAAAACACTCTGATTAGAGGAATCTACGCTTATAAAGGCTGTGAAATCAAGGATGTGGCTGTTACGTTAAGAGACACTACCGCATTCGAAAATTTGTCCAGTGCAATTGATGCGAATGCCTTCCAAGAAGGGTATTTCAAATGCAGTAATGCTACTGTAAACGTATCCGGTTATGACACAGCTATTAATGTTCCCGACGGGCACATTAATATTGATCATAGCAGGGTTGAAATAGAAGGCGCCAACCGGGGAGTAAACGGCGGCGAAGAAGTTAATAATTTCCGCATTAAGGACAGCACTGTTATCTGCACTGTGTCCGGCGAAAATGCCGTAGCAGTGGCTAACGGGCAGGATATAACTATCGACAATTCCCAACTGACCCTGTCCAGCACATCATCAAATGCAATTTTTTCAGCAGGTAAACTAGTGATAGAAAACGGTTCTGATGTAGATGCAGCAGGATACTATCCTGCCTTGTTCGGGACGACTTCGATCAGTATTAAGAGCGGGAGCAAGGTAAAGGCAGTGAGCACCCATGATATCGCTATCTTCTCTAAAGGCTTCATCCAACTTGACGGTGTTGAGATACATGCCAAAGGTGGCTCAGGGTGTGCAGCAATCGCGGCAAGGGTTGTGAACCTCATACCGGAGACAATTTCCCCATTATCCCGCTAGGTTTACTTGCTGTACTGTCTTGTGCTGTCCTACTTGGCAGCAGACTGAGGAGAACAGACTGAGGGACAGGGACTTGTCTGAAACCAAATAAAAACTGAAATTTGGCACTAAGTGGGGATCGGGTGCTGCGAAAATAGTTTATACGCAATCTGCCGTCCCCCCCCCCCCCCC
>DIQC01000016.1:0-7119 GCA_002426495.1 Thermacetogenium sp. UBA5472 | reverse complement strand
CCCCCCCCCCCCAGCTCAAAAATCAACCGTTCAAATCAACCGGACGGTTGATTTTATTTTCTGCCTAGACCTATGATATGGAGGGCATTTTCTATGTAAAATTAAAAGTATGGCTCAACGACATCCAAAGGCAATTAAAAGAATTGACAATGGTATAAAAAGGTGATATATTATTACAAAAGTTAGCCTAGGCTAACAAACCTTGTTGACATACACGATTCTTATTAGTAGACTATACGTTTATTAGCAGGGAGGGGAAGAGCTAATGAATTATAATAAATCAATAGAGATGTATCTAGAAACTATATATATCCTTGAAATTGATCATGGTCATGCTCATGTAGTTGATATTGCTGAACATTTGGGGATAACAAAACCGAGTGTGACTAAGGCTATGGATAAATTGAAACAGGAAGGTCTTATTAACAAGGAAAGTTATGGACATATTATTTTAACAGAAAAAGGGGGTGCTGTTGCAAAAAAAATCTACTACAAGCACTGTATAGTTGCTCTTTTTTTAGAAAAGTCACTTGGGCTTTCTCCTCGTGAAGCTTCTATAAATGCATGTAGGATGGAGCACTTTATTACCGATAAAATGTTAGAAGCAATAGAGACTTATGTGGGAGAGACCAAAGCATAAGTGCTTTGTTATATGTTAATAGTTTTAGGGAAAATATATTTTTTTATTTAAAATGTTAGCCAAGACTAACAATATAGATATGCGAACCTCCAATGTACATAATAACAACTATGTTTAATAGGTAGACATGAGAAAGGATAACATGATGACTTTAAAAAGCGTCGGAAATGGAAAGGCATACATAGTTGAAAAATCACTGCTTAAACAGCCAGTAAAGCGAAGATTAGAGGCAATGGGTTTAATAGAAGGGACCATGATCCATAAAATTAATGAAGCCTTAGATGGTTCTATTATCTGTATCGTAAAAGGTACAAGACTTGCCATAGGTAAAGAATTAGCGGAGCGTATCTTTGTTCGCCCTATGAGCGCAAGTGATATAAGACATAGGAGACATAGGAAAAGATGTCGTGGTATGGGTCCAAGAGATGGTAGCGGTAGAGGTAGTGGCATGAATAGAAAAAGAGGTGGTGTTGGCCAAGCCAAGAAAAGAGGTGAAGCAATTGACAGCGAAAAATAAGGCTACTGGTGATGGAGTAATACATAATAAAGTCAACCAAGCTGGGGAATTAACAGTAGGCGTTATAGGGAATCCAAATAGCGGGAAAACCACTCTTTTTAATTCCTATACTGGTACAAGATTAAAAGTTGCTAATTGGCCAGGTGTAACTGTAGAGAAAAAACAGGGTGCATTTAAGTATCATAACCATGTATACAAATTAGTGGATTTACCCGGTATTTATAGCTTGACTCCATATTCTATAGAAGAAAAGATAAGTCGACAGTTTATTTTAAGTGATGACGTAGACGTGATTGTTGATATTGCTGATGCATCTAATCTTGAAAGAAGCCTATATTTGACATTGCAGCTAATTGAAATTGGCAAACCAGTAGTTTTGGCACTTAATATGATGGATATTGTTGAAGAAAGAGGAATGGAGATTGATTTGCATCGTCTGCATGAAGTGCTTGGGATTCCGGTTATTCCGGTTTCCGCTAGAAAGAAAACAGGGTTAGATGTTCTGATGCACGTAGTATCCCACCATCAAGAAATCAAATCCAAAAGTAATCATGTGGTTGTTTATAGTGATTTAATCGAAGATAAAATAACAAAGGTAACAGAAAGACTTCGGGAAGATAACCCTGATATATATAATCCACGCTTTTATGCTATTAAGCTACTAGAGAATGATACTGAAATAATGGAAAATTGCCCTGTTGATGTTTCTGGTATTGTAGATAAAAGTTATGAAACTGAAATTATAAATCAAAAATATGATTTTATTGAAAGACTAGTTGAAGAAGTTCTTTTGAATATACAAGAAAAGGCACAGTTTACAGATAAACTTGACAGTGTACTTACCCATAGAATTTGGGGAATCCCCATATTTTTTGGGATTATGGGTCTTGTGTTTTTCTTAACATTTACTCTTGGTGATGGAATAAAAGGAATACTTGAAGGTTGGCTTGAAAGTTTGAGTATATGGACAGCAGGTGGTCTATCAACACTGAATGCAGGTCCAATCCTGACATCTTTAATTGCAGATGGAATTATAGCCGGAGTTGGTACGATTTTAACTTTTCTACCCAATATTGCGATTTTGTTTTTAGCATTAGCATTTTTAGAAGATAGTGGCTATATGGCAAGAGTAACTTATGTCATGAATGGAGTCATGAATAAAATTGGCCTATCAGGAAGAGCATTTATCCCAATGCTTCTTGGATTTGGTTGTACGGTTCCTGCAATTATGGCAACTCGAACCTTAGAGAATGAAAGAGATAGGCGAAAAACTATACTTATTACACCATTTATGTCATGCAGTGCAAAAATACCTGTTTACGTTTTATTATCTGGCATGTTTTTTGGCAATTATGCAACTTTAGCAGCTTTATCAATGTATATTATTGGGTTAGTAGCGGGACTTTTTACTGCATTTGTAGCAACGAAGATTGAAAATAAAGCAGATCAATTAAAAGCATCAGATGTAAAACCAGAAGTGAATCAGTTACTAATTGAGCTTCCTGAGTATAAAAGTCCTAATGTGTATAGTGTCTTACTCTATGTTTGGGAAAATGTAAAAGCATATTTGTCCAAGGCAGGAACCATAATCTTCCTGGCTTGCGTAGTGCTATGGTTTATCTTGAGTTTTGGGACAACAGGCTACGTGGAAGATATGTCTCAAAGTTTTGGGGCTATTATTGGACGTTTCTTAGTTCCAATACTTGAACCAGCAGGACTTGGATTCTGGCAGATAGGTGTTTCTTTAATCGCTGGCTTAGCAGCAAAAGAAGTAGTGGTATCAAGTATGGGTATCATGTTTGGAATCATAAACATTGACTCTGCATTAGGGCTTAGCGCAATGCATCAAACACTAGGGGCGATGGGCTTTGGTGCATTAAATGCATACTCAATGATGATTTTTGTACTATTCTACACACCCTGTGTTGCAGCACTGGCCATAACCGCTCAAGAACTAAAATCAGCAAAATGGACAACATTCGTATTTATGTTCCAGCTGGTATTTGCATGGCTAGCATCGGTTTTAGTTTATCAAATAGTAAGTCTATTTATATAAGCATCGTGGTTAAGGTATTAATAGATGGTACAGAACAGAAGGGGGCAATAGATATGGCAACAATTGTAATCGGGTTGGTAATCGCAGGATATACTGGATATTTAATCGTTAGACAAGTGAGGAATGTGAAAGCAGGAAACTTCTGTGGCAGTTGCTCTGATTGTGCTTCAGCTAAAAGTTGTGGGCAATGACACTTGCCCACGGCGGCGAGGACTTTTATGACGGCTGGATGAAAAACAAAAAGTCCGCCATGATCTCCTGTAATGACGGTTTCCGTCCGGTCAGCTTTCTGATTGAGACGTTGGACGAGGATTGACTAGCACACAAAGGTATCATATGCCACTCGGGTTTTGTCGAAGATCAAATTGTGAGGGAGAGGTTGATTTTCTTGCTTTTTGACACAGGAGAACCTTCCCCCCCTCTGTGCCTCAGAGTCTTTTTTACTCGCGGATAATTGTCCAACCTTTTGCATATTATTTGAGGAGAAGAGTAAGGGAGGGGCAGTTGTGCGGAGTTTCGTGATCTTCAAGGTTTTTCGCCCTAAGCAAAAAATAATCTTGGCAATGTTGCTTGCCCTATTGGTGGGGGCTGCTGTTTATCCCTATTATGCTTCGAGTCAGGAGAACAGGGCTGTGGAAGCACTTTCCTGGACAGTTGCCAGTAAAATAATTGTCGTTGATCCTGGCCATGGTGGAATAGATCCCGGGTGTGTGGGGAAAAGCGGTGTCCGGGAAAAGGACATCAACCTAGCTATAGCCAAGCGATTGTCAACATATTTAAAACAAGCAGGGGCAACAGTAGTAATGACCAGGGAAGGGGATTATGACCTCAGTGAAGAGGGGAAGGCGCCGTCAGGTGTAAAGCATAAGGATGATCTGGCAGCCCGGGCAGAGTTGGCGGAACTCTATCAGGCGGATCTCTTTATCAGTGTCCATGTCAACAGCATCCCTCTTACCGAGTGCTGGGGCCCCCAGGTTTTCTACCATCCCGATTCCAAAGATAGTAAGCGCTTGGCCGCTTTGATGCAAAAGGAACTGAACAAAGCTGTGGGGGACAGTGGACGCTGGGTCAAGCCAGAGGACTTCTTTGTTTTGAGAGGCCATAAATGTACCTCTGCCATTGTAGAGGTGGGTTTTTTATCTAATCCTAAGGAGGAAACACTGCTCGGTGAGCCCATTCACCAGAATAAACTGGCCTGGAGCATCTATGCTGGTGTTGTTCGCTACTTTGCCGGTGACCCTCTTCCTAAAGATCCTGAATATGATTGAACTAAGAACCGCGAATGATTAACTAAGAGTTCAATACAAAGTATTGTTACTCTTAGTTAATAGTTTACTAATGACTTAGTCGGCGACGGACTCTCCCTTATAAGAGGAGCGGGAGACTTACGCCAAGTTAGTCATTTACTTAGAGTAGAAACTTGTTTCGTACTCTGAGTTAAGTATCTTCATCAGATTAAAATCACCTTAGCAAAGATATATTATGTTTGACTGGGAAAAGATCTAAGAAGGGATTCTATTTCGTCTCGCTGAAATACAGAATAAATTCCAAAAGGATTCATAAAATCCTGGAGCAAAAAAGGTGGTGCATTTTAATGCTGGTCTGTGCCGGTTTATCGCCCCATGCCGCTATTATCATACCTGAGGTGGGTGGGGATGAACTACAGAAGGTAAAGAATACAGTTGTTGGGATGCGGGAGTGGGCAGCTTACATCGCTGAGCAGGAGCCTGATGTTGTGGTTTTTATCACCCCTCATGGAGTTGTCACTAACAGACAGCTGGTCTATTTACGAAGTCCGGAGCTTTATGGTGATTTTAGCAATTTCGGTGCTCCGGAGATATCATTCCAGGCAAAAAACGATCTGGATTTGGTGCAGCAGATTGCCGCGGCAGCTGAGCAGGAGGATGTAGAGGTTTTTGG
Source organism: Thermacetogenium sp. UBA5472 (assembly GCA_002426495.1). Taxonomy (GTDB): domain Bacteria; phylum Bacillota; class DSM-12270; order Thermacetogeniales; family Thermacetogeniaceae; genus Syntrophaceticus. The sequence continues at coordinate 1,986 of DIQC01000016.1, read as the reverse complement.
AGTCGATATTGATCAGTGGTATTCATACCTCTCCGGCAGTCTCGATCATGGAATTACAGTGCCCCTCTATTACCTGAGGGAAGCGGGTGTAGATGCTGCCCTTGCTGCATTTGGGATGTGTTTTCTGCCTCTGCAAAAGCTTTATGAGTTGGGACAGGCTATGGGGAGGGTGCTGGAGAAGTCACCTCGACGAATATGCCTCATCGCCAGCGGAGATCTCTCTCACCGCCTGATCCCCGGAGCACCTGCAGGTTACAACCCTCGTGGCAAGGAGTTTGACCTGCTGGTGAAAGATGCTTTGGAGAAAATGGATGCAGAAAAGCTGTTAAACATTTCCGATGATCTGGTTGAAGAGGCGGGTGAATGTGGACTGCGGCCGATCACAATGCTGCTGGGGGCTCTTAAGGGGTATGAGGTTGATTCGAGAATCCATTCCTATGAAGGACCCTTTGGTGTGGGCTATATGGTGGCGAGTTTTCGGATCACAGATCAGGCAAAGGAGCAGGTAGAGGAGCAAACAGAGAAAGGCGGAACCGGGATTGCCGAGACTGCTCATGTTCAGCTTGCCCGAGAAAGCCTGGAACACTATCTCAGTACAGGTAAGCTTATGTCTACACCGGATCCCCTTCCACAAGGTATGGAAGAAGGAGCCGGAGTTTTTGTTTCACTGAAAAAAGATGGGCAGCTGCGCGGGTGCATAGGGACATTTGCGCCGGTGCAGGAAAATGTAGCCTCTGAGATTATTCATAACGCAGTGGCTGCCGGGGTAGAGGATCCACGCTTTTGGCCTGTGCAGCTAGAGGAGCTGTCTGATATCGTATTTTCTGTTGATGTCCTAACCCCGTTCGAGAAAGTTGATACCAAGGATGAGCTGGATCCAAAACGCTATGGAATTATCGTGAAAAGCAAAAGCGGAGAGCGTACCGGACTCTTGCTTCCCGATCTGGAAGGTGTCGATTCTGTAGATGAGCAGATCAGCATCGCCAGTCAGAAAGCGGGCATTTTTGCCGGTGAACCGTTAGATATCTACCGTTTCGAAGTCATTCGATATCAATAGGTTAAAGGGGGGATTCTCATGCAGGAAGCGAGATATTATGAGCAATTGGGTGAAGATCTGGTTTGGTGCCATCTTTGTCCCCACAACTGTAAGATCAAGCCGGAACAGCTGGGGATCTGCCGTGCTCGACAGAACAGGGGAGGGATCCTGTATACTCTCAACTACAGCAGGGTGACCTCTTTAGCTGTGGACCCCATTGAAAAAAAGCCTCTCTATCATTATTATCCGGGGAGAAATATTTTGTCTGTGGGTACCTTTGGCTGCAATTTCCGCTGCGGCTTTTGTCAGAATTGGGAGATCGCTCATGGGGATTCTCCCGCTACCAGGGAAGTGACAGCAGAGACACTGGTGGGGGTTGCCCTGGAAGCTCAAAAGGACACAGATTCTATCGGCATTGCCTATACCTATTCCGAACCGCTGATCTGGTATGAGTTTGTTTACGATACAGCAAAGATGGCTCATCAGCGTGGGCTGAAAAATGTCCTGGTCACCAACGGGTTTGTGCAACAAGAGCCTCTTTTGGAATTGCTTCCCTTTATTGATGCCCTAAACATCGATGTTAAGGCTTTTACAGATGAATATTATCGGAAGACATGTGGGGGAAAATTGGAGCCGGTACTCAAGAGCGTGGAACTGGCACAGGAGTCATGTCATGTAGAAATCACCACTCTGGTGGTGCCAGGAATGAATGACAGCGATCAGGAGATCAACGCACTTGTGGACTGGATTGCATCTTTGGATCCGGGTATACCTTTGCACTTTTCACGTTATTTTCCCCAGTATCAGTTCGATCTGCCTCCTACCCCTCTAGAAACGCTGGTCAGGGCTCTGGAGATCGCCCGCAGTAAACTTGATTTTGTCTACATCGGCAACGCCTGGGAGATGGATGAAGCCGATACCTACTGCCCAGAATGCGGCCATCTGCTGAT
>DIQC01000027.1 GCA_002426495.1 Thermacetogenium sp. UBA5472 | reverse complement strand
GGATAAAAAGAAGAGTTGGGCGGCGTTGTTGGTTGAGGTTATATTTAGTCCGGGGGAGAGCTTAAAGTATATTGTAGAGAATCCCAGATTCGGTGCTGCGGCAGTAACGCTTTCTGTAATCGGCATTATTTCTACTGCGTTTACGATTCCTAAGGTTCAGGAGTTTTCTTTATGGACTTTAGAGAATACTCCAGGGATCTCACCCGAAGACATTGAAGCACTCGGTGCGTTTACAGGCAATGTTACTGTTGGTACTACAATAGTTGCTGCTATAGCTGCACCTTGGGTGTTCGGACTGGTGATGGCAGTATTAATGAAGATCTATGCAGCAATAAGTTCTAAAGAAGCTCCATTTGGGACACTGTTTGCAGTTGGTATCTATGGTTATGTTCCTGCTCTGCTGGGTACAATTATCACTAATATATTGCTCATGTTGACAGCAGTTGAGAATTTCACCAAGGCAAACCTTAGTTTAGCAGTGTTCGCTCCGACTGAATCCGGTTTTTTGTATGGTTTTTTAAGCGCCTGCAATCCTTTTATCTGGTGGAGTTTGATTCTGTGCAGCATTGGTGGCGCTCTTGTTATGAAAAACAAGAATTCCACATGGGTAATGGTATATCTTTTTGGGCTCTGGTTGGTTTATGCTATTATAGCAGGACTAATTGTCAGCAATGCACCTGCCTTATAGGTTGAGGAAGGGGAATCTATTTGAAAAAGTGAAAAAGAAAATTGCAATAGCTTTAGGCCTAATATTGATCGTTGCGGTAGTTATAGGTGCAGTGATTAAAACTAATAGTGTATCAACTGTAAATGTTAAAACTGCCGAAGCTAAGATGATGGAGTATGAGGATAAAGTCCTGGCCACCGGGAGCGTGGATGTGGTGGACTCGGCTGATCTGGTTGCTTCATTGCCCGGTAAGTTGACCCTCAAGGTACAGGAGGGTGACCGGGCTGAAAAGGGACAAGTTTTAGCTGAACTGGATGTATCTGAGCAGCGGCAGCAGTTAGCGGATGCAGAGGATGATTTGCAAAAAGCAGAGGATGGTTTGCAGAAGGCTGAAGCGAATTTGGCTAATGCACGAAAGGGAAGAGAGGAAGCCGCTGCTGCTGTGGAAAATACCGGAACGATTTTAGCAGAAGCGAAGCAGAATTTGGATGCGGTCAGGGCACTCTTTCAGGAAGAGAAGGCTACACAGGAACAGCTGGATGTTGCACAACAGGCATATGATGAGGCAGAGAAAGGCCAAAAAGCTGCCAGTGCTGTGGAAGCTCCAGATCCTGCATCCTTAGCGCTTGGGGTGGAGCAGGCCAAGGCTAAAGTTGATGCTGCTCGTACAGCTGTAAAAACAGCTCGTTCAGCTGTGGAGAAAGGGAAGCTCACGGCACCGATCGATGGTGTTGTGCTTCAAATTGCAGCAAAAGATGGCAGCTATGTCCAGCCGGGTATGCCTCTGATCACTATAGGTGATCCTGATCAACTGCAGGTGGTTGCCAATATTAGTGAACAGGACATCAATGGTGTGGAAGTTGGGCAGAAGGTAGAGGTGCGCTGGGCTGGTGCACCGGAAGAGTTAGTAAAAGGTGAGGTCTCTCGTGTTGCACCTGTGGTCAGCGGTCCTAGTCCACAGATGGGTCAAACAGAGACATCTATAAAAGTGTATATATCTATCGAGAACGGGGAGGCACTTAAACCTGGTGCTACTGTTGATGTGGTGATCTACAGGGTTACACCGCGCCAGTCCCTGCTAATCCCCAATGAGGCAATAACTGAAGAGGGTGAGTCCAAGACTATCTTTGTGGTAGAAGATGGAGCAGCAAAGAAAGTTAATATTCAGACGGGCCACAGTAATGAACTTTACACAGAGATAAAGAAGGGAATCAAAGAAAATGCCATGGTGATACTCGAACCTCAGGATATTGAAGAGGGGCAGAAAGTTCGCCTAACTGGTGGTGCGGCCCAGTGATCAGGGTCAGCGGACTGACCATGGTGTTCGGAAGCGGAGATGCTGCTGTCCACGCCTTGCGGGGTGTTGATCTAGATATACCTGAGGGGGATTTTGTGGCCATCATGGGCCCCTCTGGCAGTGGCAAATCTACTTTTTTGACTCTTTTAGGCTGCCTGGAGCGCCCCACTTCAGGTGAGTACTATCTGGATGGCCGGGATGTAAACACCTTAGAAGATGATGAACTGGCAGATCTGCGCAATCAAAAATTGGGTTTTGTTTTCCAGAGCTTCAATCTGCTGCCCAGGCATCATGTTCTGCGCAATGTGGAGTTGCCCCTTATTTATGCTGGTGCGCCGCGCGAGGAGAGGAGTAAGCGTGCTCAAGAACTGCTGGAACAAGTAGGATTAGGACACCGGCTTACCCATAAACCATCTGAATTATCAGGAGGGGAACAGCAGCGTGTGGCTATCGCCAGGTCATTGGCCAACAACCCACTGGTTATCTTTGCTGATGAACCTACAGGCAATTTGGATACCAAAGCAAGCTCGGAAATTATGAGTATTCTCCAAAAGATGCACAAGGCGGGAAGAACAATTGTTATGGTTACCCACGAGCCAGAGATCGCTGCTTATGCCAGGCGGATAATTTATTTCCGGGATGGGGAGATTGTGCGGGAGGAGGTCAAGGATGAACTTCGCTGATCTAGTTCAAATAGTATGGGAAAATCTGCGCGCTCACCGCATGCGGGCGGTGCTTACAACTATTGGCATTGCCATCGGGATTGCCGGAGTGATCGCTGTTGTTGCAGTTGGTCAGGGTGGTGAATCTGTCATCATATCTGAGATCGAAAATATGGGCAGCAGTCTCTATTTTGATATTAGCCCTGACTATATGCGGGGAGAAACAGCTGATTCCAGTACATTCAGCCTGGAAGATCCGGCACTGATCAAAGATATTTCCCCTGCAGTAGAAAAGATGGCCGCGATAACCCTTGGCCCTATGGTGGACGTCAGAATTCCTCAAAGCCAGAAAAAGCCTTTGATGACCTCTCTGTACGGTACAAATCCGGATTTAGCCGATATCATGAAGCTTTCGGTAGAAAAAGGGCGTTTTCTTTCCGATCTGGATGTGACTGCCCATGCTCGGGTAGTGGTCATCGATGCCGGCCTTGCTGATGATCTGTTTTCGAATGAGGAGCCCCTCGGTAAGAAGGTCTTTGTCCAGGATACACCTTTGACTGTTGTTGGAGTGTTGGAGAAGGTTCCATCATCGATGACAGATTCATCCTTCGGTGTCCGCACTATATATGCGCCTATCACCTCTGCCCAGGAGATGCTCAACAACCGGGCGATCAGCCAACTGTGTGGGGTAGCGGCTTCTGAGGAGACACTTGACCAAGCTATCTCCGACAGTGTCAAAATCCTGGAAAGCAGACATTCTAGTTTAAATAAGCACTATGTAGGTACAACTTTAGAAGAGCAGTTAGAAATGGTGGGTAATGTTACATCTGTTCTGACTACGGTTATCGGTGCTGTAGCTGGCATCGCTCTTCTGGTAGGTGGTGTCGGTGTGATGAACATCATGCTGGTAGCAGTTTCAGAAAGAACCCGGGAGATCGGCCTTCTTAAAGCCTTAGGCGCACGCAGGCGGGATATAATGCAGCAGTTTTTAGGTGAGGCTGTGGCTCTCTGTCTGCTAGGCGGTATGGTCGGAATGATCTTCGGAATCATCGGTGCCTTTACCATTGCCATGGTGGCTAATTGGCCGCCTTTGATCTCCATTTGGACGATACTTCTGGCTGTAGGTTTTTCCGTTATTATCGGTATCTTTTTTGGACTGTATCCAGCCAGCAGGGCAGCATCCTTGAGTCCTGCAGAGGCATTGAGACATCTCTAGTCCTTTTGCATAATTCACTCGCCAATTGTATAAAATTGAATAATGGTGAGGCGCCCTCTCCGGGCGCTTTTTTCTCTATATCTTATCGACTCTATATTCAATTACATTTACCTGCCTTCAGGTTAAGGAGGGTGTAGAATGGCAAAAGGTCGGGTGAGAAAGGATTTCTTAGGGGGAAATACCTGTCTGGGATTTTATTCATTTTTTCAATATGTTATTGCTAAAGAGGCGCGGCGCGTCTTCATTCTCAAGGGTGGCCCCGGATCAGGCAAATCGACATTTATGAGGCAGATAGGGGAGGAACTGCTAGAGCGAGGTTTAGATCTGGAATACCACTTTTGTTCATCGGACAGTGACTCTATAGATGCACTGACCGTACCCCATTACCAGCTGGCAATTCTGGATGGGACGGAACCTCATCTGATTGACCCGAAATATCCCGGAGCTGTCGATGATATTGTGAATCTGGGGGATTACTGGGATCAGACGAAATTGGTGCCTTATAAAGAGCAGATAATTGCTTTGCGTAAAAGTGTTTCACACAATTTCGCCACAACTTACAGCTGTCTAAAGATGGCCAAACTGGCACGGGATGAAGAAATAAGCTGTCGAGAGAAAGCTTTGAATTACCGGCGTTTCCATGAGCTCGCCAAGGGGCTTTTGCGACAGATCCTTGGCCAGGATAGTTTTTGGGATGATGGCTCACCAACAGAACGGCACCTATTTGCTTCGGCCTTGGCCCCACAAGGTATTGTTCATTATCTTCCTACTTTACTGGAGGGAATGACTTTTCTCTATCTCATAGAGGGAGAGCCCGGGTCAGGGAAAGAGATTTTATTGAGGGAAGTAGCGGAACATGCTTATCGTAGCGGATGTGCTGTTGAAGTCTATCATTGTGCCTTTGATCCCACTAACATCGATCTGGTAGTTCTTCCGGAAAAGAAAACTGCTGTGCTGAATTGCTTTCCAGAATTAGACTTTGACTGCGACTCTCTGGACAACTTGCCATACTGTGAAAGGATTGACTGCAACGGCTGTCTGGAGAACAACATGTTAAAAAAATATGTTCGAGAGTTGGGGGAAGCACAGGACTTATTTAACAGCTGCTTGCAAAGGGGGCTTTACTATCTCAAGGAAGTCAGGGTTGTGTATCATGAAATGGAGGGTTATTATCAGGAGGCCATGGACTTCGAGGCTGTGGAAAAGAGGAGGCTAGAGGTACTTGGCAGCATTTTAGAGGAGATTGAGTTTCTATCTTAAATATTTTATGAAAATATATCTTTTTTATGGAAATATGAAGTATATATTAAGTTGGGTCAGCACCGAAAATTGATGTTGACATGTGGTCGGCAATTCCCTATACTAGTAGAAATATATTGTTCCCAAGGTTTATATACAAAATAGCACTGTGAAAAGTCATGAAGGGAACTATTCTGCTAAGAAGTCGGTCACAGAGAGCTGGGGCAGCTGAAATCCAGTATCCGATGCGGCAAGGATGCTCATCCCTGAGAACTGCCATCCGAATAGCATGTTGTATAGGCTGAGTAGGTGGTGCCGGACTGATCCGTTGTCCGTTAGCAAAGCGGGGCAAAGTGGTTGTCCGGATTCGGGCAGCAAGCAGGGTGGTACCGCGGGTCTCTCTCGTCTCTGGCATAGATGTCAGGGAGGAAAGGGATTTTTTTTATTCGCAGTATAACAGTATAACTGATTGATTAAAACCAGTGCTCTTAAAAAGGAGGGGCTTTTATAGTGGGATTGATTATCTATTTAAATGGTGAGTTCGTTGATGAGGAAGAGGCTAAGGTTTCGGTTTTCGATCATGGTGTACTTTATGGTGACGGTATTTTTGAGGGAATCCGGGCTTACAATGGGCGGGTTTTTCGCCTAGATGAGCATATTAACCGCCTCTATGAATCTGCTAAATCGATTCTACTCGATATTGGGATGACCAAGGATGAAATGTGCGAAGCCCTGCTGGAAACCTTGCGTACAAACAATTTGCGTGATGCTTATATAAGGCTTCTTGTGACCAGAGGGAAGGGCGATCTTGGGTTGGATCCTCGTAACTGTGGGAAACCAACTGTGGTTATTATCGCTGCCCAGGTCCAGCTTTATCCTGAGGAACTTTACGAAAAGGGGTTAGAGGTAGTTACAGTTCCTACCCGCCGCAATGTTGTCGAGGGTGTCAACCCGCGGGTCAAATCCCTGAACTACTTAAACAATATTATGGCCAAGATAGAGGCTAATCTAGCGGGGGTTTCCGAGGCGATTCTGCTCAACAGTGAGGGCTATGTCACTGAGTGCACCGGTGATAATATTTTTATTGTAAAAAATGGTGAGGTCATCACATCGCCCCCCTTCTTAGGCATTCTGGAGGGTGTGACACGTAACTCTATTATGGAAGTAGCCAAAGAAATGGGCTATTCTGTGGCTGAAAAAGTCTTTACCCGTCACGACATTTTTACGGCTGATGAGTGTTTCCTCAGTGGAACAGCGGCAGAACTGGTTCCAGTTGTCAAGGTTGACGGACGGATTATCGGTGAAGATGGCAAACCTGGCGAGATCAGCAAAGCCTTAATCAAAGAGTATCGGAAACTGGTACAGAGTGAGGGTACTGCTATTTAGACCAATCATGGGGACGGTTCCGGTGATTGGTCTAAAGGACTGTACATGTGTCACGTCTGTGTTGCGAAATATGGGAGAGGGGGTGACTCGCGTGAATAGCGAGGTAATCAAAAATGGGGTTGAGAAAGCCCCTCATCGGTCTTTAATGAATGCACTAGGGTTGGCAAAATGGGAAAAGGACCGCCCCTTTATAGGAATTGTCAATTCGCAGAATGATCTTGTTCCAGGTCATCAGCATCTGGATGAGCTTGCTAAAGCTGTAAAAGCCGGTGTCTGGGCGAATGGTGGAACACCGTTGGAATTTCCAGCTATTGCTGTTTGTGACGGCATTGCCATGAACCATGAAGGAATGCGCTATTCTCTGGCCAGCAGGGAATTGATCGCCGATTCTGTGGAGGTAATGACTCTGGCTCATGCCCTGGATGCCCTGGTTTTGATCGCCAACTGCGATAAGGTTGTTCCGGGCATGCTGATGGCTGCTGCTCGGTTGAATCTGCCCACTGTCTTGATCAGTGGCGGGCCTATGCAGGCTGGGCGTTTCCAGGGAAAGAATGTCTCTTTGAGCACAATTTTTGAAGGGATTGGTGCCGTACAGGCGGGAAGGATGACAGCAGAGGATCTGGAGGAGCTTGAGGAGGCCGCTTGCCCTGGTTGCGGCTCCTGCTCTGGAATGTTTACCGCCAACACCATGAACTGTCTCTCAGAAGCCCTAGGGTTAGCTCTGCCAGGAAATGGCACATATGCTGCGGTGAGTGCCGCTCGTATTCGTCTGGCGAAAGATGCGGGGTGGCAGGTAATGGAACTGCTGCGCAGTGGTATCACAGCTCGCGATATCCTTTCGGAAAGGGCATTTACCAATGCTCTCGCCCTTGATATGGCCCTTGGTGGTTCAACAAATACAGTACTGCACCTGCCAGCTATAGCCCGGGAAGCGGGCATTGACCTGGATATGGAGACTGTGGACAGAATCAGCGGCAAGACACCACATCTCTGTAAATTGAGTCCTGCCGGTGATCATTATGTTCAGGATCTGGATGAGGCAGGAGGAGTCTCCGCAGTCATCCGGGAGCTTCTGTCACATGGCTTGATCGAAGGGGATGCTATGACAGCAACAGGTAAGACCCTGGCTGAGAATGTGCAGAGAGCCAGGATCAGGCGTCCTGAAGTGATCAAGGAGGTTAAAAACCCCTACAGTTCAACAGGAGGGCTGGCTGTTTTAAGCGGGAACCTGGCACCTGACGGAGCGGTAGTAAAACAGGCGGCAGTGGAGCCTGAGATGCTTGTACACAAAGGACCTGCCCGGGTGTTCACTAGTGAAGAGGATACAGTTGCCGCTATCTTAGGAAATAAGATCAACTCAGGTGATGTGATTGTCATCGCCTATGAAGGCCCTAAGGGTGGCCCCGGGATGCGGGAGATGCTGACACCCACTTCGGTTATTGCCGGTATGGGGCTTGACCGAGAAGTTGCTTTGATCACAGACGGGCGTTTCTCCGGTGCCACCAGAGGGGCTTCTATCGGACATATTTCACCTGAAGCTGCTGAGGGAGGCCCATTGGCATTGGTTAAAGAAGGGGATCTGATCAGCATCGATATACCTGCACGCAAGCTGGAGCTCCTTGTCGATGACGGGGAGTTGGAGAAAAGGAGAGCTCAATGGCAGAGGCCTGAACCTAAAGTAAAGAAAGGCTATCTGGTCCGTTATGCTCAGCTTGTCACCTCAGCAAGCAAAGGAGCTGTGTTGAGCACTGATTAAAGGGGGAGGAGGGAAAACCCATGATGACAGGCGCAGAAATTATCGTTAAATCGTTGGAACAAGAAGGGGTTGAGGTTGTTTTTGGCTATCCGGGGGGAGCTGTGATACCCCTCTATGATAAGCTGTACGACTCTCCCCTGAAACATATACTGGTGCGACATGAGCAGGCTGCAGCACATGCCGCTGATGGTTATGCCCGCGCTACAGGTAAAACTGGTGTGGTTATCGCCACATCTGGCCCGGGAGCGACTAACCTTGTTACAGGTATTGCTACTGCGGCCATGGATTCTATACCGATGGTTGTTTTTACAGGGCAGGTAGCCCTGCCGGCCATTGGGCGTGACTCCTTCCAAGAGGCGGATATCACAGGAATTACTTTGCCCATTGTGAAGCACAGCTATTTAGTAAGAGATGTCAACGAGTTGGCCTCTACTATTCGTTCCGCTTTTTATCTTGCCAGTACGGGAAGGCAAGGACCTGTTTTAATTGATTTGCCTAAAGATATTCAGATGGCAGAGGCTGAGTTTTCTTATCCTCAAGAGGTATCCTTTCGGGGATACCGTGTTCCGGGGGAACCAAATTCTGCTATGGTCTATCAGACAGCCAAGAAAATCGGTTTATCGCGGAGGCCGGTGATCTATGCCGGGGGAGGTGTTATCTCTTCCGGTGCGGCAGAAGAAATAATTGGATTGGCTGAAAAAACGAACACACCAGTGGTCACGACTCTGATGGGTAAGGGAGCGATAGCAGATGATCATCCGCTCTCTTTAGGGATGGTCGGTATGCATGGCACATATTATGCAAATTATGCTGTATCTCACTGCGATCTGCTAATCGCTGTAGGTGCTCGCTTTAGTGACCGGGTTACAGGTAATTTGGATACGTTTGCACCTCATGCTGAGATAATCCATATCGATATTGACGCCGCTGAGATTGGGAAGAATGTCGGTGTGCAGTGTGCTCTACAGGGAGATGTCAAATTGGTCCTGCAGGAACTGCAGAGGCGTATAGAGGGTAAGCCCCAATCTGAAAAGTGGCTTGAGCAGATAGCCTGTTGGAAAGAGGAACACCCGCTGACTTATGAGCAGGATGGGGATGAGATTAAACCCCAGTATGTTGTAGAGCAGATCAGTGAGCTGACTGGGGGTAACGCCATAGTTACCACAGAAGTGGGCCAGAACCAGATGTGGGCTGCTCAGTACTATAAAGCTAAAAAACCTCGCTGCTTTATCTCTTCTGGTGGTTTAGGCACAATGGGGTATGGCTTGCCGGCAGCTGTAGGTGCTCAGTTGGGCTGTCCAGATCAGCTGGTGATCGACATATCTGGTGATGGTAGCTTTCAGATGAACTTGCAGGAATTAGCTACCATTGTACAGTATCAGCTTCCTGTCAAGATTGTTATTCTTAATAATGGATATTTAGGCATGGTAAGGCAGTGGCAGGAACTTTTCCATGAAAAGAGATATTCTCAGACGGAATTGATCCCTGTGCCTGACTTTATAAAACTAGCTGCGGCTTATGGGATTAAAGGTTTACGTGTCCAACGTACTGAAGATGTGCCTTCAGTATTGGAAGAAGCCATCAAATACCCGGGGCCTGTTATTGTAGATTGTGTGGTAGCAAAAGAGGAAAATGTATTTCCGATGGTGCCCGCCGGGGGTTCCTTAACGAATATGTTGGGGGGTTGAAGATATGTCCCATATACTTGCAATCTTAGTAGAAAACCAATCAGGTGTGTTGACCCGTGTTGCAGGACTGTTCAGCAGACGTGGTTACAATATCGATAGTTTAGCAGTAGGCCAGACCCATGATCCGGGGGTATCTCGGATGACCATCGTCGTTGACGGAGATAGCCGGGTGATCGATCAGGTGGTCAAGCAGCTGGATAAGCTGGTAGATGTTATTGAAGTAAGCGATATCTCTGGTGATGAGCACCTGGATAGAGAGCTGGTCTTGATCAAGGTTGAAGCCGAGCCGGAGGTACGGGGCGAAATTATGCAGATCGTGGATATTTTTCGGGCACGGATTGTTGACATTGGCCATCATTCATTGATTATTGAATGTACAGGTGATGCAGGAAAAATACGTGCCATTGAAAATTCACTTAAACCTTTTGGCATATTAGAACTGGTGCGCACCGGCAAGATCGCCATGGTGCGTGGACAAAAGTATGGAGAAGGCTAAAAAAAGCGGCAGTGAGTATAAGTGTGAAGGGTGTGGTTCGACAATGGAAAAAAGAGTATACATTTTTGATACAACACTCCGGGATGGCGAACAATCTCCTGGAGTGAGTTTAAATACAGAGGAAAAACTGAGGATTGCCAGGCAGTTAGCAAGGCTCAATGTGGATGTGATTGAGGCTGGGTTTCCTGTTGCCTCTACTGGTGATTTCGAGGCAGTTCAGGCTATTGCCAGAGAGGTGCGGGGACCGGTTATCTGTGGCTTGGCCAGGGCTAACCATGGGGATATCGACAGGGCTTGGGATGCCTTAAAAGAAGCTGAACATCCCAGGATCCATCTTTTTATTGCCACATCTGATCTCCACTTGAAGCATAAGCTGCAAAAAAGCAGAGATGATGTCTTAAGGTTGGCAGTTGATGGCATCAAATACGCAAAACAGTATACTTCCGATGTGGAGTTTTCTGCAGAGGATGCATCCCGAAGCGATATTGACTATCTTTGTGAAATTGTGGAGGCAGCTATCGAAGCTGGGGCAACTGTGATCAACATACCAGATACAGTGGGTTATACTGTACCTGCTGAGTTCGGTGATTTTATCCGGACAATTCGTCAGCGTGTCAAAAATATTGACCAGGTTGTTTTGAGTGTCCATTGCCACAACGACCTGGGGCTGGCAGTAGCCAACTCCCTGGCAGCTGTAGGAGCTGGAGCAAATCAGGTAGAAGTCGCTGTAAATGGTCTGGGTGAGCGGGCTGGTAATGCAGCATTAGAAGAGATTGTCATGGCTCTCTATACTAAGCAGATGTATTACCATCGGGAGACCCAGATCAAGCATGATGAGCTCTACCGCACCAGCAGAATGGTGAGTTCTCTGACTGGGATGCAGGTGCAGCACAACAAAGCGGTAGTAGGGAAAAATGCCTTCTTACATGAATCAGGGATCCATCAGGATGGCGTTTTAAAGGAACGCACAACCTATGAAATTATGAAGCCGCAGCTGATCGGTGTCCCTCAGGATAGCATTGTTCTGGGCAAACACTCCGGGCGCCATGCTCTAAGGGAGCGTTTGTCAGAGTTGGGATATGCAATGGCAGATGAGGACCTTGACAAGACCTTTGTGCGCTTCAAAGAGATTGCTGATCGCAAGAAAGAGATCACAGACCTTGACCTGGAGGCACTGGTCAAGAATGAAATTCAAATTTCCGGGGATATTTATCATCTCTCATATCTTCATGTTTTCAGCGGTACAAATATTGTTCCCACAGCAACTGTGGGACTGCAAAGAAATGGGCAAAAATATGAAGAGGCAGCATGTGGGGATGGGCCGGTGGATGCCGCATATAAGGCCCTAGACAAGGCGTTAGGTGTCCATAATGTTGCCCTTGTGGACTACAATCTGAATGCAATCACAGGCGGCAAGGATGCCCTGGGTGAAGTGATGGCGCAGGTTAAATATAAAGATAAATACTTTATCGGTCGCGGTGTCAGCACAGATATTATCGAAGCAAGTGTCAAAGCTTATTTGAATGCACTGAATAAAGTACTTCAAGAGGTAGGTGAGGATGCTCTATGAGCATGACGATTTCAGAAAAAATTCTGGCCAAACATGCTGGAAAGGAACAGGTAGAGCCGGGGGAACTGATCTACTGCAACCTGGATCTGGTGTTGGCCAATGATATCACCGCCCCGGTTGCTATTAAGGAGTTTTCCAGGCTAGGGCTGGATCATGTATTTGATCCTGAGCGGGTGGCTCTTGTTCCGGACCACTTTACACCCAATAAGGATATCAAGTCTGCGGAACAGTCTAATTATGTCAGGCAGTTTGCCCGGGATTACAAGATCACCAATTATTTCGAAGTGGGAAAAATGGGAATTGAGCACTGCCTGCTCCCAGAGCAGGGGTTGGTTCTGCCCGGAGATCTGATCATTGGGGCTGATTCACACACCTGTACCTATGGCGCTCTTGGTGCCTTTTCCACAGGTGTGGGCAGTACAGACCTGGCTGCCGGAATGGCCATGGGAGAGTGCTGGTTCAAGGTTCCTGAAAGCATGAAGTTCATCTACCATGGAACACTGAGTCCCTGGGTGGGGGGTAAGGATCTGATCCTCTTTACCATCGGCGATATTGGTGTCGATGGAGCACTCTACCGCTCTATGGAATTTACCGGAGAAACCATAGATCATTTATCTGTTGAAGGAAGATTGACCATGTGCAACATGGCTGTTGAGGCGGGAGCTAAGAATGGGATCATTGCACCTGATGCCAAGACCAAAGATTATGTGGAAAAGAGGGCGAAGAGGCCTTATCAATTTTACGCAAGTGATCCTGATGCCTCCTATGTGGAAGTCCGAGAATATGATGCATCACAGATCGAACCTCAGGTGGCCTTTCCGCATCTGCCGGAAAATTCACGACCGGTCAGTGAAGCTCAGGGGATCAAAATCGACCAGGTGGTGATCGGTTCCTGCACAAATGGCCGGATCGAGGATCTGCGTATTGCCGCGGAGATCATGAAAGGGAGAAAGGTGCACAACCATCTGCGGGTGATCATCATCCCCGGAACACAGGAGATTTACCTGCAGGCATTGCGGGAAGGGCTTTTAGAAACCTTTGTTGAGGCAGGGGCCGCAGTCAGTACACCTACCTGTGGACCCTGTCTGGGCGGCCATATGGGTATACTGGCAAAAGGTGAAAAGGCTCTGTCTACGACAAACCGCAATTTTGTCGGCCGTATGGGGCATCCGGAGAGTGAAGTTTATCTGACTGGCCCTGCTGTAGCAGCGGCTTCTGCTCTAACCGGGTCGATTACTTCTCCTGAGGAGGTGTTGGGCAGTGCAAATTAAAGGAGCTATCTATAAATTCGGAGATGACGTGGATACTGATCAGATAATACCGGCACGCTACCTGAACACAATAGATCCGGCAGAACTGGCAGCTCACTGCATGGAGGATGCAGATCCTGAGTTTGCTGGGGCTGTTCAGCCAGGCTCAGTGATGGTGGGAGGAAAGAATTTTGGTTGTGGCTCATCCCGGGAACATGCGCCAATTGCTATCAAGGCAGCTGGGGTGTCCTGTGTTATCGCCGCTACCTTTGCTCGGATCTTTTACCGTAATGCCGTCAATATTGGGCTACCTATCCTGGAGTGCCCGGAGGCTGCCTCAGCATTACAGGAAGGGGATACTGTGGAAATAGACCTGGCCAAGGGCCAGATCAAAAACCTGACACGACCTGGTGAATACAAGGCGGCACCTTTTCCCTCTTTTATGCAGAAAATTATAGAGCAAGATGGATTGATCAACTTTGTGCAGGAAAGGATGAAAGAACGTGCCTGATATTTTACTACTGCCCGGAGATGGAATCGGACAAGAGATTGTACCAGAAGCAGCGAAAGCCTTAAAGGCTGTAGGGAAACGCTTTCAAGTCGACTTTAACTTCCAAGAAGCTCTCATCGGTGGGGCTGCCTATGATGACTGCGGCAATCCACTGCCAGAGGAAACATTGCGTCTCTGTAGAGAGAGTGATGCCGTGATTCTGGGTGCCATCGGTGGGCCGAAATGGGACCACCTACCTGTACACCTGCGCCCGGAAATGGGAGCACTGCTGCCCTTGCGTAAGGAATTGGAGCTTTATGCTAACATCAGACCGGCTGTTCTCTATCCTGGACTCATCGACGCATCACCTCTAAAGAGGGATGTAGTCGAAGGTCTGGATCTAGTAGTAGTCAGAGAGCTGACAGGAGGCCTTTATTTCGGAACTAAAAAGAGAGAGGTTGTTGATGGTGAGGAACAGGCTCTAGATACACTGGTTTATAAAACATCGGAGATCGAGCGCATTGGGCGTCTCGCTTTCCAGATGGCCCAAAAGAGGCGCAAAAAACTGACATCTGTAGATAAAGCCAATGTTCTGGCCAGCGGCCGCCTGTGGAGAGAGGTCATTACCAAGTTGGGTGAAGAATACCCTGATGTGGAACTGAACCATATGTATGTAGACAACTGCTCGATGCAGCTTGTCCGCTATCCGGCTCAGTTTGATGTCATCGTCACAGAGAACACTTTCGGGGACATATTGACTGATGAAGCAAGTGTTTTAACAGGGTCAATCGGCATGTTGGCATCTGCTAGCATAGGAGGGGATGTTGGCCTTTATGAGCCATCACATGGGTCCGCACCAGATATTGCCGGACAGCAGAAGGCCAATCCACTGGCAACGATTCTCTCCGGGGCAATGATGCTTGATCTGTCATTCAACATGCCAGAAGAAGGCCGCAGTATTGAAAATGCAGTTAGACAAGTATTAGAAGACGGCTACCGCACTCCTGATCTGATGCAGTCCGGTGGTAAGCAGGTTACCACAGCTGCTATGGGGGATCTGGTTGCGGAATATATATTGAGAGGATGAAAAAGCTTGGGGATTTAGTATATCTTTATGACACGACACTAAGGGATGGAACGCAGGGTGAAGGGGTCAGCCTGACAGTAGAGGATAAGCTGAAGATCACAGCTAAGCTTGATGAACTAGGTGTCCACTATATAGAAGGTGGGTGGCCTGGTTCCAACCCTAAAGACCTTGAATATTTTCAAAGGGTGAAGGAATTATCCTTAAAGCAGGCCAAGATATCTGCTTTCGGTTCCACTAGAAGGCCAGAGATTGTTGTTGAGGATGACATGAACATCAAGGCTTTCCTGGAAGCCGATACCCCTGTTGTCACCATATTCGGCAAGAGTTGGGATTTTCATGTTACCAAAGCCTTAAATACCACCTTAGAGGAAAACATCAATATGATCCGGGAAAGTGTACAATTTTTAAAAGCCCAAGAGAGAGAAGTTGTTTATGATGCCGAGCACTTTTTTGATGGGTATAAGGCCAATCCGGGTTATGCGTTGGCAACACTCAAAGCGGCATCTAAAGCAGGTGCAGACTGGATCGTGCTCTGTGATACTAATGGTGGGGCTTTACCTAATGAAATCGAAAAGGTTCTTGAACGGCTACAAGAGGAGATTGACACCCCTTTAGGTATCCATGTCCATAATGACGGGGAATTGGCTGTGGCGAACAGCCTTGCAGCAGTAGAGGCTGGGGCGCGTCAGGTACAAGGGACTATCAACGGATTCGGTGAGCGGTGCGGTAACGCAAACATTTGTTCATTGCTTCCCAATCTTCAGTTAAAAATGGGTATGCGCTGTTTGAGCAGTGAGTCTCTAAAACGGCTGACAGAGGTTTCCCGCTATGTCAGTGAGATCGCTAATATGACACCCTTGAACAGTCAGCCCTTTGTGGGTTCTAGTGCTTTTACTCATAAAGGGGGGATCCATGTCAGCGCTATTATAAAGGATCCTGCTACTTATGAACATATGGATCCCGGAATAGTAGGCAACAGTAGGCGTGTTCTGGTTTCAGAATTGGCAGGCTCCAGCAATATCAGATATAAGGCCCAGGAGTTAGGGCTGGATTTGATGAAGGATGTAGAGTCTACCCGCCGCTTAAGCAGTGAGATAAAAGAGATGGAATACCGCGGCTATCAGTTTGAGGGTGCGGATGCTTCTTTGGAACTGCTGCTGCGCAGGGGTTTAGGGCAGTATGAAGAGTTCTTTATCCTGGAAAGTCTAAAAATATTTATAGAAAAACAGCCGGCTAATGGCGGAGGGATAGAGAGTATTAATTCTGAGGCTATGATCAAACTCCGGGTAGGGGACCAGGTGATGCACACAGCGGCCGAGGGAGATGGACCGGTCAATGCCCTGGATAATGCCCTCAAAAAGGCCTTGGAGCAATTTTATCCTTATATCCAGGAGATGCACCTTGTGGATTACAAAGTGCGTGTTTTGGATGGCAAGGATGGCACCAGTGCCAAGGTACGGGTCCTTATAGAATCTGCTGATGCATCAGAGACATGGAGTACAGTGGGTGTTTCGGAGAATATTATAGAAGCCAGCTGGCAGGCCTTGACCGACAGCATGAATTATTTTTTATTGAGGCGCTCCAAATGCAACAGCTGACATGCCCATCATATGTTTGGCATAAAAGTGGCAAGCCCAGAGTTGCTTCGGGCTTGCTTCATTTTATAGGCCTTAGGTGTTTGACTGTAGGTTCATCTGCAGCCGGAAGTGATAGGATTTCCTCTTCATTGATAGTTGGGTTGATGCCATAGGTGGACAGGTTGCTGAGTATGCCGCCTGCCAGATTCAAGCCTGAAAGGAGTTTATCCGGATCTCCGATGGCTTTTATTGTGCAGGGGAAGCTAACAGCCTTTCCATCGATGGTAAGCGCTGTGTATTCGGTCCAGTAAATTTTAGAACTGTTATTGATACGGTGGTCATTGACAGCGATAGCTTCTGCCTGGCAGTTCCATAGTTCATTGATGATATCAATAAGATCATAATACATAATGGGCTGATTGGCAGGGATGGTAATTGTGACACCCGGCCCCTCAACAGGTATAAGACCAATTGCCACCTGGTGTGCGCTTACTTCCTGGTTCATCTGTTTGATCAAGGCTTCATCTTCAGAAATATTGGTAGTGAACAAATTCTGCTGACTTTCTAATTCAGCTAATGCCATTTCCAATTCTTCATTCTTTTCATTGTTTTGTCTGAATTGCAAAACAAGGTCATCTGTCGATTGTTGGGGTAGATCTCTCAAATAATTCTGTTGGGTATGAAATTGAACTGTTATGAGCAGACCCAGCAGTAAAAAGGTGACAAAAACAGGGACCTGCCATTTTTTTATTTTACTCACCTTGATCCCTCTTTATCTTTGCATTTTCCCGTCTATTTTTCCATTTTAATATCCCATATCTTCTGATGATGGCCAAGTTCTGGAATAACCTGACACCAAAGGCAAAGACGGCAGCCATATAGATGTCTACGCCCAATTGGTCACCCAGATAAGCGAGTAAGGCGGCGATCAGGGTGTTAGTGAAGAAACCTGAAAGCAGAATAGTGGCATCAAATGTATCATCAAAAATAGCTCTAATGCCACCAAATGCTGAGTCCAGAGCTGCCAGCACTGCTATGGATAGGTACTTTGCCAAACTTGCCGGAATAGGTATGGCAATGACTGAGCCGATCAAAAGCCCAATTATCAGCCCTAAAATAGGGACCCACATTTATTGTTCCTCCTTAGGTTGAGCATAACTAAACTGATAACCACCTTTATATGCCTCAATATTTACTTTGCTGTGTTTCTTTAGTTTTACTGGAAAATCAGCTTTTACTAATATATTGTACTGGCTAGTTTCTTCTTCTAAAATATTGGTCATTTTGTCCGGATCACCGATGGCCTTGATCACAAAGGGTGGGCCAATGGTTATATTATCTACTCCAATGGTTGTCCCTGCACACCTGATATCTGTTGAATTTATAACCCTCTCTCCGTTAATGGAAATGGCTTCTGCCCCTGCTGCTCGCAGATCATAAACGATATATAGCAGGTGTCTGTCGTGAATCAGATAATCATCAGGTTTAACCTGCTCCTGATTTTTGCCTTTTGCTACCTCGTAGCCTTTAGTATTGTCATCAAGAGTGATAGAGATCCCCTGACCTACTACTTCACTTATGCCAGAAAGGGTATGCAAGCGGTCCAGCTCATACTGTAATGCCTCCATCTCCTTTTCTCCGCCAGTGACGCCTAGCTTAAATTGCTCAAGTTCCTCTCTTTTGGCCATGATAGTTTCTGTAAGTTCCTGCCGTTCTTTTTCCTGTGCTTCGATCATAGAGATCAGCGTATCAGATCTGGATTTGGAAGGAGGCTCCTTATCACTTCCTAGGGATATTAGGGCGGAAGCAAGTAAAACACCGATCATGAACATAACAAATGTCATCGGCAGCTTCCAGTTCTTCTTCATACGGACACCCCCCTTGTCTCTGATCAGGAAACACTAAAATTCTTCGTTATATAGTGCTGAACTCCTGCTGTCAATAATTGTGCAATAATTAATTCGTTGAGTCTACATCTTTATTAGCTTGGCTAGAAAGAAAGGCCAGGTATTTTTCTCAAAGATTTATGGCTGATATGCAGTACAATTATTGTTTCGACAGGCACGTCACTTGCCTGAACAGTAGAATTTATTTATCGCTAAGCTTATATTATTTTAACACTATTATCCTAATTTTTCAGCAATTATGCGCAATATCCTACAAGTGTGATGTAAAGTTAAATCAACAAGCTGTTCTCAAAATGCTGATACCGGTTAATGATTCCCTCAAAGTTAATGGGAACCGGCCAGGAAGAGGCGCTCCCCGGTTGTACAGGTGGTTTCTGCTGCTGATGGCCACCGAAGATAAAAAAATAAGCGAAGAATTGGAGGAGATCGCTATGAGCGACAGCATCATCAAAAAAGCCGTCGAACAATGGGATTGGCTCAGCCAGGATGAAGAGACAAGGGCCCGCTATCGCTCCCGGATGATGGCTGAGAGCGACCGTGCTTCCGTGGTGATAAATCATGAGTCGTTGGGGCAAGCTTTCTATTTTGCTGTCTTGACTCCTCGACTGTTCACCATGAAGATCTATTACCTGGCGACGCTGTTTATCGGGCTTTATCTGCTGGCCAAGACCATCAATAAAGCATTAATAAAACAGAGGTAGTCTCCTAGTCTGTGGCAAGTAGATATTATAGCAGGAAGATAAAGCATTGAGACTATTTTCTTCCTTTCCTGCAACTCTTGTGTGCCCCTTATTCTGCAATAGAATAACACCCATCATGCAAACAGAGTGGGTAGGGTGTTGTTATTAAATTTCACTAATTTGCTACCTAATGGACGGAGGCTAAAATGTGGACCAATGGGAGCATGTTTTTGTATCTTTGTTTTTATATTACATTTATGACAG
>DIQC01000098.1:10049-19812 GCA_002426495.1 Thermacetogenium sp. UBA5472 | reverse complement strand
ATGTGGCAAACGAAACGTCCCCTTGCCACACTTGCCCTGCCACTTATTAACATGTAACATTAATTAGCCTTTGATCGTTATTATTTATAGTTGGCCGACAGAGGAAGAAGGTGTTGATGCCAGTGACTACCGATGATGAAATAACAATGGCTGCCGGAGGTGTTCCGCACTCCATTGAAAAAATTTGTCTGAGAATGTGGAAACCTCTTTACCGCTATGTTTATTACAAAGTGCAAAACCGAGAAGAAGCCGAGGATATTACCCAGGAAACCTTTGTCAGGGTTTTTGCCTATTGGAAGAAACAGAAATTGGACTTTGATAAATGGCCAGGGTTTTTAAGAACAGTAGCTTTGAATATCTTACGGGACCGCTGGCGGCAGAAGAAACGTCGGGGAGTTTCGATTGATTTTGAGAAAATAAATCCCGGCCAAATGGTGAGTGTGGATGAGCAAAAAACTGTTACCCAGCGCCTACAAATAGAAAATGCCTTAGCAAAAATAGGCGAAGAACAACGTAAAATCCTGGATTTGCGCCTCATTCAGGGCTATACAGTTGCTGAGACCGCCAGGTTTACGGGAAAAAGCGAGGCCGCTGTGCGCACAGCTCAATACCGTGCCTTAAAGGCTTTATCTCAAATTTTAGATAACAATGAGTAGTTTTAGGAGGGATGAGTGGAATGGATGAGAATGAAAAGAAACTTTCCGATTATATTGATGCCTTAAATGCGGAACAGGAGCCTGAAAAGCATTATGGGCCGGCTGATACGCCGGAATTGGAAAAAACTCTGGCTGCAGCTCGCTTAGTTCGTACCCTCAAAGAACCAGCATTACCGGACCCCAATTTTCCAAAGAGGTTGTCTCAGGGAGTAGCCGACCACATACAAAACAGACAAAAACCGCTGATTAAAAATAATGCCATTAACAGCAAACAGGCACATCGCCGTTCCCATCGCAGATGGATTCTACCTTCTATAGCAGCACTGGTAGCGTGTTTATGTTTATTCATAATTTTCGATGTACTCAACAATAACGTAGTTTACGCTATGGAAAAAGCAGTTGCAAAACTTGATAGTTATCATGGTGTTCTGGAAGTACACGTCAATAATGCTGCCGGAGACAAGTGGATGGTCCGTAGGTTAGAGCTTTGGTCCGAGGGTGAAAAATATGCTGTTAAGCAGGATGACGGAACCATGACCATCAATAATGGTGAACGTAAATGGCAAGTTCGCCCGGAAAGCAAAGAAGTAGCGATCCTGCCCCTGCTACCGGATCCTACAGGCACTAGTTTTGATCTGCGGGATGAGGCAAAACAAGCCAAACAATATCCTCATAAGGCTGTTGGTACAGAAATGGTTGCCGGCAGAAAGTCAACCAACCTTGAAATAACACCACCAGGTGGTTTGCCCTACTATTTATGGATTGACCAGGAAACCAATTTGCCAATCCAGCTGCAAACCCCTATGCAGAATGCATTACAGACCACATATACTTTTGTAAGCTTTGAACCGAATGTCAAAATAAAGGCGGGAAGTTTTGCTTACCGGCCCCCTAAAGGATACAAGGTGATAGAAGAAAACCCAGGCCAGTTGGTAGCCACGATAGAAGAAGCTGTTTCTATCAGCAAATTTATGCCGCTGCTCCCGAAAGAAGCGCCGCAACGAATTCTGGCTTTCCAAGACCGCATTGTCCTGGATTATGGTGAAACAACTATCGTTGAAACCGCTGCCACAGGTTCCTTTAACCCAGCCCCTGAATCCGCTCAGGGTACTGCTGCTGAAGGGCCGCTAGAAGTAATGAATGAGAGACTCAGGTGGCGGCAGAATGGGCTGGAAATTCAGGTGAAAGGACCCAAGCGTGTGGAATTGGCACAACAGATTGCCTCTGACCTCACTCTTCCCGATACAGAGACAAACCTGGCTGACCAGGCTCAGATTAAGGTTCCTGTAGATCTAGGAATTGTCAAAGCCAACCAGCAGCAGGTGGACAGAGGCAGCAGTCCCTGGCAGCTTGATCCCCTACAGGTGGCACTCACCTTTGTAAATTTACAGGTATCACCAGAAGGAATTATCGGTGAACCCGAGATTCAGGCGGAGTCTTTTAAGCTCACAATTAATAACGGTGTCGATTCTGTGGTAGACGTAACTGATGGACCGACCGAAAAGGTATATCTTAAACGGTTGGTGCGGCAGGATGAAACCGGTATTTGGACAGTGGTAGGATATGACCCCCGATGACCCCCGTTAAAAGATGAACTTTACACTGTAGGTTGCAGCAGTATTTGCTTGAACAAACCCTTATCTTTCAGGAGGTGGCCATTATGTTCAGCTTGAGATTGTTCAGAAGATTATTGATGCCTTTGGTCAGCTTATTGCTGCTCTGTTTAATCTTTTTAATTGAATGTGCTTTGGTATAAGCTGTGTTTTCAGGGTAGGGCGGAAAAGAGAACAGTGAGACTGAAGAATATATGAGGGATGAGTATGTTTTATCATATGAGTCCCTTTTTGTTTCGTCAAAATGGGGTGAAGTCACCTGTAGAAGGCAACCTAGATATACAGATTCAGCCTATTTGGACAGTCACCGCAGCTCAAGCGGCAAAATGGTGCCAGGCACCGGTAATAGGCACCAGTTATTCCAAAGCTCAGATTGCTTGCCTGGACAATGTATCCCCCGGGGGGTTCTCCTTTAATGCCATTCTCACATCCCCAACTATATCGTGAAAAGTAGCCTGACCCGAATGTGGCAAACGAAACGTCCCGGTGCCACAGACGAAACGTCCCGGTGCCACTTACATATACAGATATTCCCTCGTCATGGGCAGCTCATTATTGATACCCTTCTCCAGTATAAACTGATGAAGATCCACTACCCGGTAGCGGAAACCGTAGATACACGAATTCAGATAAGCCCGCCACATGCGAATGAAGGGTTCATCAAACTTCTGGCGGACATAATCTAGGTTCTTTTCGAAATCGTCCGCCCAGAACTCCAGGGTCTTGGCATAATGCAGACGTAAACTTTCCACATCCTTGATATAAAAATCATGCTCTGGCAGTGTGGATACGAGCTCCCTTATTGAAGGAATATAACCCCCCGGGAAAATGTAGCGTTCCATCCAGGCGTTGCATTCTGTTTCTACCAGTTTGGTTATCGTATGGAGCACAAATACTCCCCCACTTTTCAGCAAAGAGTCGGCCGCAGCAATAAAATCAGGTATATTCGCCCGTCCAACATGCTCCACCATCCCAACACTCACCAGCCGGTCAAACTGAACCCCCGAAGACACCAGCTCACGATAATCCTGGAGCTTTACATCCACCAGGCCTTCCAAGCCCTCATCTTTTATACGTTCCTTGGTTTTTGCAACCTGCTCTTCACTGAGAGTTATCCCCAAGCTCTTTACCCCATACTGCTTAGCGGCACGGATAATCAACTCACCCCAACCACTGCCGATATCCAGTAAAGTCTGCCCCTCTTTTAGGTGCAATTTCTTTAATAAATAATTGACCTTATTCATCTGCGCCTGGTACAGCGAATTATCCGGATGCTCAAAATATGCACAGGAATAGGTCATACTTTCATCCAACCACAGGCTGTAAAAATCATTACCAATATCGTAATGGTGCTTTATATCCTTCCTATTACGGTTCGGTGACTTAGGTATTAATTTGGAGATTGCCCCCAGCGCTTTACTTTCTTTTCCAAAGAGATCCTTATTCCTAAAAGCCAGATCTAAAATAGCTTGCAGATCCCCTTCATGATCAATATCCCCACTCATGTACGCCTCACCAAAAAACAGAGCCGAGTCATTAATAATCTCCTTTTCCGGAAGAGGCTTATTTATAATAATTTTAAATTCACTTTCACCTTCCCCAAAGTGCTCCACACCGTCGTTCCAGTACTTCACATTAAAGGCTCCACCCTCGATGCGTCCAAATAACTTGTTGAGAAAAAACTTCTGCATAATCTGCTCCTTTTCCTGAGGTGGCATGGGGTGGCATGGGGACGTTTCGTTTGCCACATTCGGGCTGAGGTCAGAATCATGTTGCATTCATCGCCTTTGATCCCCCCAATTGATTCTGGCAAATAATGGTATGGGTACCTTGCGTTTGCCACATAAATAAAAAAGCGGGATATCGCATGTAACATGAGTGTGGTCCGTCACCCTGATTGCACCCTGATGTTAGACTTTCCACTTGCTTTAGAACTATACCTAGATCAGGATCATGAGTTTGCCCCGGGATTTTCTCTTGCTCAATTTCATGCCCTGAGCCACTTACCATAGATAAGTTCTATAAGGATAACTTCTTCATTCTGGGCTTGAAAATATTTAGCGGTGGGAGCCAATATGATGTATTTGCTAAAATGAAACTGATCCAAAAACGAAACGAAAGTGATCCACTCCATTAATGCCCTGTATCATAAACCTTCCGGAGATTGCAGCAGAGTAATTACACCTGAGGTGCAGCCTGGCCTCAAACTCCACCTGCCACTTGCCACCCTCGCCCTAACCCCGAGAGCCTGTGTATGATGACATGGCAAACGAAACGTCCCCTTGCCACTTCCCAGAGGGACCGTCCCGGCGATTGGTCCGGGCACCGGCCGTGAACCCCCCCCTTTCACCGGCCGCATATTTTGCCAAAGGAAAAAGGAATTTGGACGATATTGGAGAATATAGATCCTGGGGTATATTTTGGGTGCCGGTTTTATGGTTTTATAAGTAAAAAACTCCGACCAGTAAGGCCTAAGGATCATTTCTATGGATTACTGGCGACAGGGTTATATTGGAAACGATATGGCCTCCCATTGTGGAAAGGAGATCAATAAGGTTTATGGTTGTCAGCCAAAGCCGAATCTTCCTTTCTGTGGGAAGTTCGGTTTTTTATTTTTATATGCTGTTTTTTCTGCTTACATCTGTTTTTGAAGGCCATTTAATTTTCAGGTTAAAAAATGTTTCGCCGTAGGTTAATGTGTAATTATGCTCTCTGAAATGATGATTTACGATGCTGCAAAATTTAGGTTGGGCAGTGCAAAAGTAAGGAGGAAAAATATGTTGATAACACAAAGGGTAGCTGCAGAAGCCCTCAAAAAAGCCCATGGGCTTTCAATCGCTGATTTATGTATAGGCGTTGGTTATACAGGGGTAAAGCTTTCTAACGGGGCAGGAGGGACATGTTTCACTTTTCGCCATGAGCTTGGATTGAAATGCGGCCCTATTCAAGGTGCTGGCACAATGATAGGGATGCCTGCAGCTGTTGCTGTTGAGATGGCTATGAGTACAAATTTGGCGGAGGCATCCATAGGGGTTGCAGCGATTAACGCAATATTAAATGATAATTTTGATGCAGGGAAAGATGCAGTTGACGTGATGGATATTCGTGAACCCGATACAGTTGGTATGATTGGTTACTTTTATCCTGTGGTAAAACAGATTAAAGACACTGTCGATAAGCTTTATATATTTGAAAGGAATATAACAGAGGAGGGTTTACTGCCTGATTGGTGTGAAAATATCTATTTGCCTGAGTGTGACGTGGTTCTCATAACTGGAGTAACCTTTATTAACAAAACAATAGATCATGTGCTTTCACTATGCAGAAACGCAAAAGAAGTGGTGATTATGGGGGCGAGCACATGTATGGCTCCTGATGTGCTGAAAGACTATGGTGTAACTATATTGGCCGGCAGCCGCGTAACTGATCCGGATAAACTGCTGAGAGTAATTGCACAGGGAGGTGGCGGTTTGGATGTACAAAATTACACCCAAAAATTATGTATGCGTATTACGGAAAGGAGAAGATAAGAATGCAGCCATTGCATTTATTGATGGAGCGAGGACACAGCTGCAAGTTGGCTGATATAGTTAAAAAATGTTTGCGATTGGATCTACTTGAGAAGGTAACCATGAAAAAAAATAGTGCCCTGATGATGGTTGTTTTATTATTGATGGCTGTTGTTCTTACCGGTTGTGCCAGTGATGACAATCAGGCAGCTACTCGTACTATAACAGATATGGCGGGGAATACGGTTGAGATACCTGCTTCTCCTCAGAAAATTGCTACTATGACAGGACCCAGCTATGAAATGGTTTTTATGCTGGGGGGAAAGGATAAAATTGGCCTCGTACGCAGTGACCACGCCACAGGTTATCCGCTGGCTCTTCTTACCAACTCCGATCTGCCTAATTATCCTACAATCAAAGGTGTTGGTCCGCAAACACCTGTTAACGCGGAGCAATTTTTAGATGCAGGTGTGGATTTGGTTTTATACTACAATAATGCAGCTGAACTGGAGAAATTTAAAATGGCCGGCATTCCAGCAGTTGTAGTTAACACAACAACCACTGTTCCCACCACAACAGAAGAATACTTTGAACAGTCCAGTGCTAACCTTAAGTTATTGAGTGAAATATTGGGAGGAGAAGCAGTAGAACGCTATGAAAAATGGTATGCATATTTAACTAAAAATGTAGAACTGATTGCAGAGCGCACCAAAGATATTAAAGAGGAAGATCGGCCTGTAGTATATTGGGGTAATACCTGGGGGACCAATATCCTTTCTTCCTACAGCCGTGGTACACGCGATTTTGAAATGGAGCTATGCGGCGGTACATTGGTGGCCCCTCAAGAAGGAGGGCAGTTCCCCGAAATTAACAAAGAACAGCTCTTGGAGTGGAATCCTGACATTATTTTTGTAGATAACCATGGAAATGCACCAGAATTAGTTATTGAAGATATGTATTCCAATAAAAACTGGGAAAGTTTATCTGCAGTGCAGAATAAGCAGCTGTACCGCATTCCTTCAGGTGTCTTTTTCATGGATAAAGGAAGTACAAATACTTTGGTGCTGCTTTGGACAGCAAAAGTACTCCACCCTGATTTATTTGCAGATATAGATATGATTAAAGAGCTGCAGTACTATTACTCTACTTTTTATGACTATGACTTAAGTGAAGAAGAAGCACAGAAAATACTTGAAGGCTGGGTTGATGCAGAAAACTTGGTGAGATGAAAAAAACTAATACTAATATAATATTGGAACCTTCGGTAAGCAGCAAAAAGTGGTGTCTGTTTATTGTTATAACAATCAGTATATTTTTTGTTTCGCTGTTTTTGGGCCGTATGACCATCAGTCCGGATACTGTACTCAAAGTATTGGGTAAGAACCTGCTGATGCTGCCCATAGAGCCTGACTGGGAGCAGAGTATAGAGATTGCTGTGATGCGCATCCGCCTTCCCCGTGCCATTATTGCATCTATTGTTGGTGCTGGATTATCTATGTCGGGTGCTGCATTTCAGGGTATGTTTCATAACCCACTGGTAAGCCCGTTTATACTGGGTGTTTCAGCAGGTGCCAGTGTGGGTGCTGCCCTGGGATTGATTATGGAGCAATCTTTGATGGTTGTCCAGCTGCTTTCATTTTGTTTTGGTATCCTGGCTGTTGTTCTTACTTATCTTACAGCAAAGATTTATAAAACCACCCCAATATTGATGTTGGTACTCGCCGGAACAGTGGTTTCTGCTTTCTTCCAGGCCATGCTGTCCCTGATCAAGTTCCTCGCTGACACAGAGGATAAACTTCCGGCTATCACTTTTTGGCTGATGGGCAGTATGGGCAGTGTAAGCATGGAAGACCTGCCGTTTGCTCTATTGCCTATGGGGATTTCCATGGCTGCACTTTTCCTTGTGCGATGGCGCTTGAACGTGTTTTCCATGGGTGAACAAGAGGCAAAATCTCTGGGCCTGAACACAGAGGTTTTAAAAATATTAATTATTGTTTGTACTACCCTGATAACAGCAACTTCGGTAGCCTTTTGCGGAGTTATTGGCTGGGTCGGACTGGTTATACCCCATCTGTGCAGGATGCTGGTGGGACCCGATCACAAAAATTTGATTCCAGCGACGATCCTGATGGGAGCAACATATCTGCTGATCATCGACAATCTGTCCAGATTGCTGTCAGCTGCAGAAGTGCCCATCGGTATTTTGACAGCAGTAGTTGGTGCCCCTATTTTCGCTTATCTTCTGCGTAAAACAAAAGGGGGGTGGAATTAATGCAGCCCATAGTTTCAGTGAGTAATGTTTCATTTGCTTATCAGAATAAACAGGTTTTGCGCAATATCAATTTAGACATTTATGAAGGAGAAACTGTTTGCCTGCTGGGACCCAATGGGTGCGGCAAAACCACCCTACTTAACTGTATTCACAATACTCTGCAGATTCAACAAGGCAGAATCCTGATCTGCGGGAGGGATGTAAAAACATATAGTATTACAGAACTCGCTAGATTGATGGGATATGTGTTCCAGGAACATAACGCACCATTTCCCTATACATCTCTTGAGGTGGTGCGTATGGGGAGGACACCTCACCTTGGTTTTTTTCAGTCTCCCTCTGAACAGGATACAGAGTTTGCTTACAGCATTATGGATGAACTAGGCATAGCACATCTCGCCGCAAAAAGATATACAAATATCTCCGGAGGGGAAAGGCAACTGGTGTTAATTGCACGCACACTCTGTCAGGAACCGAAAATTATTTTATTTGATGAACCTACATCCCATTTAGATTATAAAAATCAGGCATTGGTACTTCATATACTGAAAAAACTTTCCCAACGGGGAATCACTGTTATCATGACCAGTCATTTCCCAAACCATGTATGGAATTTGGGAGATAAGGTCGCCATGATCGGGTATAGCGGATTTGTTGCTATGGGCCATGTAGAGGAGGTGATGACAGAGGAATATCTGAGCAGTACATACGGCGTAAATGTACGGATCTATGACGTCGTTAAAAATGGAGAAATTAAGCGTTTTTGCAGTCCGGAACTTGAATTATAGTTTGTAATAAAGGGAGGTTAATCATGAAAAAAAGAATTGGTCTAATTGGGTTGCTGCTTGTTGCTGTAATGCTGTTTATGTGTGCGTGCGCCGGAGCACAGGACAACGACACTACAGCCACTGGAGACGAAAACGGAAAAGAACAGCAGGAGCAGCATGAAAAGGGTGATGCATCCAAAGATGATCTCACCAAAGGCAACCGGATAGTAGTTTGTCAAAATGCAGAACTGGCCATGGAAGATGCTACTGTGTCTGATGTCAAAGCCACTGCTGCCAGTGTTCAAGAATTAGCTGATAAGTATTTTAATGACACAATCGCCGGCGAGGTTACCCTTGTTGGTACTGATGGCTATCAAGCAACCATGGCAGCAAAAGATTTTCTGGCCGCAAAAATCAGCCTGGATGCAGAAGGGATAGCTCCTGTAGTCTGGAATGAAGATTTAGGCGGCAAAAGCCAAGTGAAAACCACCGACTACGCTGTTACAGCTGAAGGGGAGGCAATCATTTTCCCTGCGGAAACAATCACCGGTGAGGCACTGTTGGACAAGCTGGGCTTGCCGAGAGATGCGGCTACTTATAGGTTTGTTGCCACAGATGATTTTTATCTGGAATGCAGCGCTGAAGAAATGAGAACAGCTGAATTAAGGGTGGGGCTGGATGATACCATCAATGGCGCACTGCCCATCAAAAAAGCAGGCGGCAAGATCAATGATGTTCTCTATATTGAAATTGTGAAATAATGGCACCTTACCCCGAAGACAAATGATTCCCTTTGGTAATGGGCACCCCAATATGTAGGAGGTGCCCTATTTACATCACTTTTTTCCTCATCCGCAGTCAAAAAACAGTTCATAGATCAATCAAGCACCTCAGCAGGAGGGGTATTGGGCATCCCCTGCAGTTAAATGTATTCGCTAAAATGAAA
>DIQC01000098.1:0-9761 GCA_002426495.1 Thermacetogenium sp. UBA5472 | reverse complement strand
AAACGAAACGTCCCCTTGCCACATTTAGTGAGAACTGATACTTTTTACTGATTCCACAAAACATCGAACACGTTCTGGGGGACAATCATAAGTTACCCAATTCGCATAAACAGTTACCCCCCCGCCTGAAGCAACATTAATGAGCTCACTCACACGTTCCTTGATATTACCAAACCTGATAACCTCTGCATCAACACCTACCCATAATTGAACATCATGTTTTACAAGAATCCTTTTTGCTTCAGCCAAATCAATACTAAAACAATCGGGATCCCCAATAAAAACTGCGGAGGTACCAGCAGCTATTTCCCCACGTAT
This sequence comes from Thermacetogenium sp. UBA5472, assembly GCA_002426495.1. Classification (GTDB taxonomy): domain Bacteria; phylum Bacillota; class DSM-12270; order Thermacetogeniales; family Thermacetogeniaceae; genus Syntrophaceticus. The sequence goes on along the minus strand of DIQC01000098.1, from coordinate 9,443 downwards.
AATATCACGCCAATCAGGGGCATTCCTGATTCCCCATATTCCAAGCCAAACAGCAGATTTTTTAGGAAGTCTGGAAAAAACACGTCCAGTATAAGGTACAACAAGACGATAGAAGTTTTCGGGAGATATACACTCACCAATAGATGCCCAGCCATCTGTGAATATTACAAGATCTAGACCATTAGACAGCAGTGCATTTGCATACACCACACATACTTCAACACAATAATCAAGAATTTCATGAACGAAGTCAATATCTCTTTTAGTATCATAAAGAAGGTCTTTAAATCCTCGAAGACCAGCTGCCATAGACCATGGGCCTTGTACTAAACCGCACCCCAGACAAACAGAACCTAATTTCTCATTAAAGTTTCGAACAATTTCAATAGCCTGTGGTATACGGCCTGCCTGTTCCAAATTAGGCAACCTAAGCCTGTCAAGGTCTTTATGGGTTTTTATCAATGGTTCAATGAGTACAGGTAAGCTGTTTTCTGGATAGTGAACACTTTGTCCCACAGCTTCATTTTCAATATTATAAAAGTCGGGGAAATTTAGTAGAGGAGCATCAGATTTGTAATCTGACATTGCCGTCAATTGAGAACAAACCAATTTTTTACTATCCCTGCAAATTTCCTCTACTGTCATTTGAGCCATAGGGGCCGCATGATCAGTTAATTCCAAAATGACATTAGGCCTGTCTACTTCTGAACCTTGACGGTTCAGCTCATATCTTTTTAGAGATGTAAATGTTTCATTACATTGATAGTTTCGGATCGTATCAACTAGTCGATTAATCCTAGCGTCAATATTCGCCCCCAATAATACTACACCCCCTTAGCTGACACAAAAGACTTGCAGAGGTTTACGGCCTCAAGAGCATCATTAGCAAAACCATCAGCACCAATTTCACGTGCCCATTGCCGATAAACTGCGCCTCCTCCGATAATATATTTTACCTTTGGGGTCAAACCAGCTTCATCTAAAGCCTTTTTTATATCTAACTGGTAAAGGTAGGTACTGGACATAAATGCTGAAGCACCAACAATGTCTGCCTGAACTTCAATGGCCTTATTAATAAATTCTTCTTTAGATACATTAACCCCAAGGTCATAAACGTCAAAACCGACTCCAATAAGCATAGTAGCGACAATATTTTTGCCTATATCATGAATATCATCGGTAACAGACCCCAGTACAACTTTTCCTAAATATTTGCTCTTCCTTTTCTTTAGAAATGGCAAAAGAATAGTTAAGGCTTCATTCATAGCCCCGCTTGAAAGTATCATATCTGTTACATAGTAATCACCGTCTTCGTATTTCTTGCCAACATTAATCATGCCTTTAGAAAGGCCTTCAGTGATTAACTCAAAAGGTGGAATTCCTTCTTTTAAACCATATCCCGTCCATGATAAAGCATCTTCAAAGTTTGCCAGCACAACTGCATTTTGAAGATTTAAAAGCACTTCATCCTTTTTCATAACTAATCCTCCACTAATAGCTTCCCTGTCCGCTGCGTACCAAAAAAAAAGAATTATGGGCGGAACATGCAACGTTCCGCTTTTTGCCCGGGTTCAAGTTTTATGTAATTATCATTATCCCATTCCAAATTTAACAGCTGCCGTATAAACCCTAAATTTCCGGATAAAACGTCCAATTTAACGTTTAAAAAATTGGCTACTTCTCCAGCATAGCATAAATACCTATTCTTATCTTCAAACCCAGAATTAATAAAGGCTACCCTAGTATATGCCTTATAAATTTCGTTAATCAACCAGAGAGCTTTTCGCTCACCGTACATTTCCCGCCATTTATAGAAGTCCTTGAGTGCATCGTTACCGTATTCGATCCAACCTTGATTTAAAAAATAAGTACCAGATTCTATTTTTTTCTCTTGCTCATACCTTTCCCTTGAACCCAACAGAAGAGGTATACAATCATCTATTTTCGGTATGATTACCGGACAAGTCATGGCGAGAATACCATCGATAGCTCCACCACAAAGCCCAAACCCCAGAATTATGCACTGGTAATCAGTGGAGCATTCGATCGCTTCTTGTATTCTGTTATGTAACAACTCAGGTTTATCATGGTATTCGTATTGAACAAAAGTAGCATTTGATTCCCTACCAACTATGCTAATAATTTCCTTTTCCATCACCTGGCAGGCTATAACTTTTATTCCTTTTGCCACTGTTATAAGTCTCCTTATTTTGGTGGGAATAATATTATTCCGACAGACCTTTGGAACTTGGACAGCTTTGCCCCGGTCTTCGGAACACTGCTATCTTCGTTGTCAATGAACTTTTATTAAGAAGCTGGGATAAGCATTGTTTTACTCCTATCCCAGCTTCGTTACTTTGGATTTTCGGTTTGTGAAACCCACACGGTAAAATAAATAACAGAAGGTTAATTATTGATAAATAACTGTCTCAGCGGATGATTTGGGACGGCCGGCTTTATGCCATTTAATTTAGCCTGATATGAAATCATAGCATCCATCACCCCAACAGATGGATAAACCCAACTGGCATTCTCAATAGGGCCATAAAATAAAAAATCGGCACCGGCAAAAAGCGGCAAAGCTAAAACCGCGGCCCCACAAGCCTGAAGTTCCGGTGTCTGAAACCTTTTTTTACGTAACCATGTATACAAGGCATTTGCAGGAGCACAGCCACATGGCAGTCCTGTTTGCTGCTTTATATCCTCGATCGCCTTTGCTGTCCAGCCACTACTAGGAAGATCTAATACCCCTGGATCAGTTAATATATTCTCCACACCTTGCTCCTTCACCTGCTGAATCAGACCTGGTTTATCTTCTTCCCCTATCAAAAGCCGCAATCTATCTTTTGGCTTGATATACTTTGCACCGCAGGCAAGAATTACTGCATGTTTTACACCTATCTCTCCGAGCAAATCCAATTCTTGCTGAGAAGACTCGGGCTCAATGGCATTATATACAGCACGATCAAGTACCCCTTCATCTGCTGCGAACCGTAAACCTGCCTCTCTTACTTTAGCCAAAGAGGAATCTATAAGAAAAGGTGCATCACTATTTTCTATAATAAAGGCCAAGTACCTGATCATGGCTTCCGGGGTCTCGGCAATAACATCAAGCAATCGGGGATTCCCTGTACTATCGGACACTTCTTTTTCTTTATCTAATATGACTTTTGCCTGAACTTCATCAAACTCTCCACTTTTTACATCACGAACAATGTTGTGGTGTCTATAGAATATACTACCGATCAGCACAGTAGGGAGTTCCCCTGCTCTACCCCCTAGCTGTATATCATGAATTTTTGCAGTCTGACATTTATTGCTGGCACAAGACATGATAAACCTCCTTGTTCTTTAGGATAAGGGAACCACCTTCTGCAAGTGGTTCCCTTCCCTTATAAATTATTGATTTAATAGACAGCTCGCTTGATGCCGCCTTTGATAGACGGATCATTAGAGAGAGTCCTCTGTTTGCAATGCTTCTATGTCAATCGGGTAAGTTCCGTATTCCTTTATTTTACGGACAATGTATCTAAACCGTTCAACCGGCGTATCTGCAGGGACTGTATCTAGTTTGATCGGTAATGCACCACCACCTACGGCTGTATCGCGAATATGCCTCTTTATTCTGGCATCCAGTTCTTCAATACTCGCATATCTGATAGTTTCTGCATCTGTACCAACGATAAAAAGCCGCCGATGTTTTTTAGCAATTTCCTTGGCTAATTTTAAATCTGCAATCTTGGTATCTGTCCCGTACATAAAACAAATCGGAGTACCGCTTTCTTTAAGGTAATACTCCCAGAAGTCCGGCCATTTATCCCCAAAAGTCTCAACGAAACGGAATATTCCCCAACTTACATAAGGATTGACCTTAATTACCTCCGCCGCATAGGGTAACGCATATTCACGGAAGATCTTTTCTCCTATTAACGGTACATCACATGAAGCTCCCCACATAAAAGGCTCAGCACCACCCAGGGGTACCAATTCGTCATGGAGAGTCCGGGTATATTCAATCGCCACTTGTGTACAAAACTCTAATAATTCGCGGGCAAACTTAGGATCTTTTTTAATATCCTTCATCAGTGGAACATAGCCTCTAATCTTGAAGGCGATGTCAAAAGGACTGATGCAGAAGTAGTAAGGCAAAATACCCGGAGCGATACTAAGTAAGAGCTTATTTACCTCCAGGCAGTATGGACCGCGCCCATCATTTCGAAAATCAGGAACTTTGAGCTTTAGAAGATCCCCCTTATTTTGTAATACTTCACCACCCGGCGCGATCACCGGAAATGAATCTTCTTTCCAAAGCAGTTTACATCCTAATGCCTCAGGCTCTATATTATAAACATCATATTCGGCCTGGGGAAACTCCTGTCCTACCAAATCCATCAGCATCAATTGTGAAAGAACAAACTTTTTAGCATCCGCACAAACCTCACTTAATGTAAAGCCGGCATGTTTGGCAGCAAAGGCCTCTGCAAGCCCTGTTGGTCCAGGTAAACGGTCCGGCTCTTCAAAATTGGTGAGTTTAAGTACTCTTTCCCGAGGTGTCATAGCATCCTGTGCAATACGGTCCGCTAATTTTTCTCCATACTCTTCTAACTTTTCATTTATTTCACTAGAACCCATCAATATTAACCCCCTTTTTCTTTATAATAAGCCTATTCCTAGTTCATCCCCTTGCCATTTAGGCGCATGCAAACATCAACAGCTTCATTGGCATCATCGCCATAGGCATCTGCACCAAAACGAGGCAAGTCGTCACGATAAACCCCGGCACCACCTATGAGCAGCTTAATCTGTCTGCGTACTTCTGCTTTTTCAAGAGCTTCGTTAAGTTTTCCTAGTTCCACAGCTGTTGCAGATGTATAAGCCGAAGCGCCTACAATGCCAGGTTTTTCCTTTCCAATTGAATCTATAAATTGCTGTGCAGTCACATTCGTACCGAGATCGATCACTTCAAACCCTGCTGCTATAAGCATAGATTTAACAATATTTTTTCCGATGTCATGTGTATCGCCTTCCACAACTCCCAGAATTACCTTACCGATGTATTTGGCTCCTCCCATTTTCACAATGAGCGGAGTCAAAATATCTGTACTAACCCTTGCAGCTTCGCCTGCTAGAATTAGGTCAGGAATAAAAGCTTCTCCCGTCTCCAGCTTTTCTCCAACTTCCTTTAAAGCCGGGGTTATCGCATGTTCAATAATATCTAAAGGATTAGCATCGGATTTTACAAGCTCCTCAGTGATTTCTGCAGCTACGTCGTCATCACCATCAACTATAGCCAATCTTAACTTTTCATAACTTTCTTGCATGTTCTATGACCCTCCTTCTCGAAATAATACTGCACTATCGTAAAACTCACCCTTACTTAAAACGACAATATAATACTTATTATAACCCCACCTCCTGGCCATACTCGCGTTAATTGAGCATATAATAGTGCAATGATCATGCCAGTTGACAAGGCCAAAAAAGGGCATTAAACCAGGTTATTTAGGCCGCCCGATAAAAAGAAGGCAAACCTAAATGCATAACTGCATTAGATTTGCCTTCGGTAATCCTCAAATTAAGCTTTACTTATTACATTCTTCATCTTATTTTATCTTAATGCCTATTTGCATCAGGCACTTCCTGATCATGGATACGATATTTCTGCATTTTCCTCACCACTGTGGATTGATTAACACCTAATACCTTAGCTATCTTATAAGTATTCTGATACTTTGAAAAAGCCTTTTGTAACAGTTGGAGCTCAACTTCTGCTACCGCGTCTTTAAGTTTCATCAAATCTGGAACTACAACACTTGCCCTCTGGTAAGGTAATTTGATATATTGCGGGAGTTGACTTGGCTGGATAACACTTTCTTCTACGGTGACAACTAAACGCTCAATAACATTTTGTAATTCCCGGACATTGCCCGGCCATTCGTAATTAATAAGATAGTTCATTGCTTCACTGCTGATCTCTTTATCTAAGCCATACTTTGCCTTAAACTGTTCTAAAAAGTGTGAAGATAACAAAGGGATTTCGTCCTGTCTTTCTCTCAAAGGAGGAACATGAATTGGAACAACATTGAGGCGATAATATAGATCCTTGCGAAAGGTTCCCTCACTAACCATCTCATCCAGATCCTGGTTTGTAGCAGCAATAATTCTTACATCCAAATGAACAGGTTTAGTTCCCCCAACCCTATACAACTCACGATCTTGAAGCGCTTGCAGCAGTTTGGCCTGCATATTTAGCGGAAATTCTCCTATTTCATCAAGGAAAAAAGACCCCCCATTGGCCAACTCCAGTAAACCCAGTTTGCCTGTGAACCGCGCTCCAGTAAATGCCCCTCCTTCATAGCCGAACAGTTCGGATTCCAAAAGATTATCGGGGATTGCACTGCAGTTAACTTTTATGAAGCGTTGGCCGGCGCGTTTACTATATTCATGAATTAGTTTAGCAATGAGATCTTTACCAACCCCTGATTCACCTTGAATGAGAACATTTGAATCCACCTTGGCGACCTTTTCAGCAAGGTTTATCACTTGGAGCATCTGTTCATTACGGACCACAAGATCAGTCTTTATGGAAGAGCCTATCAGGGGTTCCTGGCTGATGCTTTTTATTTCCTGTTTTTGAAGCTGTTCATTAAATTCAAGAAGCTCTTGCAGATCCCGACAATAAACGATAACTCTGTTGGCACCTACACTTCTGTTTAATGGAGCAATAGTGATGATCAGCCTTTTGCCGGTTTGCTTGTTAAAAGAGAAAGAAAGATTATATTTCTCCTTGGCAATTCGAACCAAGTTATAGGGAGCCATGTTTTTATTGCGAATAATGTCTTGTAAATACATGTCCTTTAGACAATCGCTTTTCTCTCCCCATAAATGTTCCCAAGCAACATTGACTCTAATTATTTTTCCATCTAGATCGGCAATAAGTAAAGCTTCCGGATAAGAGTCTAAAATATCTCTATAATCCAACTCTTTTGAACTCAGAGAGGACATTTCATTTTGTTTAACGTCTTGTAGAAGGACAACTGCTCCTAATACTCTGCCCTCCTTGGAAATAGGCACGGTATTTATCATAAAATTTTTATTACTAAATTCTACATAGTCGTTAAAGCACGGCTTCCCTGATCTAAGAACTTCATTTATATGAGGTAGTTTAATGATATATTCCAGCGGTCTTCCGAAAAACTTCATTGGGGCAACTGATAATAAATGCTCAGCAACCTTATTTACATACACAACATCATTACTTTTGTTAACTGCCAATACACCCATATAAGGTCTATTCCCCAGCTCATCACTACACAGATCCATCTACAACCCTCCATCCAAAAAATAAGTTATTTTATAACTAGTCGCTTATTTATTAGAATTTCATAATCATTGATTAATTAAAATATTTGTAGATATGATGGAAGAAAGATATCCTAGTTGTGTGAGCATAGGGTGCCTCGACCAAGTGTCTGTATTATCATATATCATTGGCGGTTTACACCCCCATGTTTCACAGAACCCAACTAAGCCTAAATATATTCCTCCTTTTACCTATTCCGGAGTGGGATGTCTGTATAAACTCCTTTGTAGAGTCTTTGCCCGTATAGACTTGAAGTTCCTGGCCGATTGCTCCTACTGTCGGGTGGTCTTAAGTCCTAAACAAGTATTCATCCGTAAGAAATTTCCTACTTTACAAACAGTGAGATTTTATTTTGTTATGTCTTATTTTTACCCGATAATCCGAAGAGTAGTATTTTCGACCAGTTAAGGAATTCATCAGTAACGCCTGATACTGAACAACCATTATTAGTCAGCTTTTCTATAGATACTATATATAGCTAAAGGAATAAACCCTTCTTCCTTAACCCCGTTTCAACTTGCTACAAATTGTCGCACTGGCCAATGTCTCTTCGAGAGTGTTGGCGAACAGCCAGTTCTTCCGGCTTATATAAATGGTTTAATAGAACGCTTGCTGCGAATGATTGGCTTGCTCATTGAGGCGATCAACGCTTTTGTTGGCTGAGGTGAAATCGTTGGCTGCCAACTCAGCGATTTGCTCAAGTAAGCATATCGATTTGAAGTTATTATGATGTGTTTTACGATGTGTTTTCCACACTATTTCAATTCTATAATTCTACATTGACATCCAAAAGACCTTTTTAAATCAAGGGTTAGAGTATATGAAGGCTTGGAGTATCTCGTAATACCGTCAGAAGTTACTGTTACGGTGAAAACATTCTAGGAGAACGCAAAAAACCTTCCAGAGATTGCAATAGAGTAATTACACCTGTAGTGCGGGGGCCTGGAACCGAGATCGTGAGTATAGTATGCAATCGGGACGGTTCCTGTTGCATATGTGTATAATGATGTGGCAAAGGAAACGTCCCCCTGCCACACCTTCCCACCCCATCAATGATCATTTGTCAAGTCGCCATCCGTACTTATTGGTATCAAATCGCCAAGATATGTAGGCTCAGGTTCAAAAACTACCATAAAGAAATCTTTTACTCTTGCCAAACTTTCTCTCATATTTCTAATTTCTTGACCAACATATTGCCTTGGGTCAGATGCAACACCATACGCTTTAAGTCCCAATTTTTCAGCAACATACAATGCCCGATACAAATGATATCTCTGTGTTACAATGATAATCTTATCGGCTCCAAAAACATCTCTTGCACGATAAAGACTTTCATATGTAGAAAACCCCGCATGATCCATAAAAATATGTTTGGACATGATACCTCTATCCACTGCAAATTGCTTCATAACATTGACCTCATCATATTCTTTCCTACTATGATCACCGCTCATCAGTAATCTGTCAGAAGCCCCATTCTCATATAATTCGATACCTTGCAAAAGCCTATCCGCAAGCATGGGACTCGGACCATCACCCAACACACCTGCACCCAGAATAAGAATGCAGTCAGCATCCAACGTAACTGCCTCATCCACACCGATGATTTTATCTCTGACTGATGACTGGACATAGGTATTTATAATAAATATAGAGGCAAATGCTAATACACTGACTAATATTAATATAATTAATCCGAGCGATAGCTTATCTTTTCTGTTTTTTACTGGTTTTGGCATTCGAGTTTGCTCCTTTGTAAAAACGCCACCTGGATTGGAAGGTAGCAAGCCCAATGAAACCCTTAATAAAAACTAACACGGAGATAACTTGGATTTTTAAATCCTTGCTCTTGACAAGGAGAGCAATATACTCTTACCTTGCATCATATTCTGCTATCCTGGATTGGTTGGGATTGCAAAGAACGGCGGTAATTTTGGCTTAAACTGTTTTTCTAATAATTTCTCTATAATGAGGTAACTTTCCTGCTTTTTCTTATTGGCATGCGTTTGGTGATGCAATGGGGACGGTTCCTATTGCATATGTGTATGATAATGTGGCAAACGAAACGTCCCCTTGCCAC
>DIQC01000104.1:3747-7750 GCA_002426495.1 Thermacetogenium sp. UBA5472 | reverse complement strand
AAAAATCGGATAAGGAGAGTTGAGAATGGACGATTTCGGGGATATTTTTGGAAAATTGTTCGAAAAGCCTGAAATGGATGTCCGCAACTGTGAGAACTGCAACAGCGGTATTAGAACTAAAGAGGGGCTTAAATGCTGCATCAATAAAAGGGATGAATGTATAGGGGATGGGGAGTACAAGCACTGGACACCCCTGGTGGTTATCGGGGATGAATTGTCTGAGAGTTAATGGTAAATGACCTGCCATGGGGACTGTCCCCCTGGCTGTCAAGCCATCGCTAAAGCAGGAAGCAAAGACAGGAACCGTCCCCACTGCATATTTTAAGGGGTTGTCCGAGTATAGGACAACCCCTTATCAATAACCATATTTATTTGCGTATATAATGTTTATGTAGTTCTTGCGTTTATGCGTTTATTGGTTTATTTGGTCCTGCGTCTATGCATCTATTGGTTCAGTAGTTAAGGTTTCATCAATAGTTTTACCGGCCAAGTACTTTTTTACGCCCTCATTAAGTGCCTCTTGTTCCTTTTTAGCCACTTCTTTATTGAGTGCCTTACCGGTAGAGACAAACATCAAGACCATAAAGATCATGAAGGGCAGAGAGCCGACAATTGAAGCGGTTTGCAGTGCAGCCAGCCCTCCCGTAATCAGCAGTATGAGAGCCAATCCCCCTTCGAAAGAGCCAAGGAGAACCCGCAGCCAGGTTTTCGGGTTTTCATTACCATAAGAACAGTACATACTGACAGTAAATGTTGCGGAGTCTGCTGATGTAATAAAGAAGATAGCGATAACTAACATAACACAAATTGAGAAAAATATCCATGCAGGAAATTGCTGTAACAACCCAAAGATTGGACTCGCTACACTGGCATCCAACATCGGTTGAAAATCAAAAGCTCCGGTGTGCTGCATGTAAAGGGCATTACCACCCCAGACACACATCCAGGTAGCACAGATCACTTGTGGAACTATCAAAACGCCCATGACAAATTCCTTGATCGTCCTGCCTTTGGAGATACGAGCAATGAAACCACCCACAAAGGGCGCCCAGGCGATCCACCAGGCCCAGTAGAAAACAGTCCAACCACTGACAAATGCTCCGTCATTTAAGTTGTTGGTCCAGGTACTCATGCCGATAAAGTTTTGAATCATACCCCCAAGGCCTTCTGTCAGAGAAGTCAGAACAAACTGGGGATTGCCCATAATGAAAACAGCAACCAGGAGGAAACCGGCTAAAGCAAGGTTTGTATTGCTGAGCCAGTAAATGCCTCTATCGATACCTGTTACTGCTGAGATGATGAAACATAATGTAAAGACGATCACCAGTATAGCATAGATCGTGTTTGATGCAGGAAATCCGAAGACCATGTTTAACCCCTCAGCAACCTGCATCACCCCTAGACCAAGAGAAGTAGCTACACCCAAAAAAGTAGCAAAAATAGCCGCAAAATCGGACACAGGCAGCAACCAGCGCTGGTTACCGACAATCGGTTCAATAACAGAGCTGACAAGGAAGGGTTTTCCTAAATTATAGTGAAAATACCCCAAGGCCATCCCCACAACTGCATAAACCACCCAGGCGCTCAAACCCCAATGGAAGAAGGAATAACGCAGCGCTACCCCGACTGCTTGATCTGATCCAGGCTCAACGCCGGTAGGAGGATAGAAATAGTGACTAAGAGGCTCTGAGACCCCCCAAAAGACCAATCCAATACCCATTGCAGCTGCAAAAAGCATGGCAAACCAGGCCCAGGTGGAATACTCCGGTTTTGCATCATCGCCACCTAATCTGATCCTACCCCATTTAGAAATCATGACTATGATCATAGCGATTACAAAGAACAAGACTACTACTAGAAACAACCATCCTAAGTTTGTAGTGACCCAGCCAAGTGTTGCATTCATGGCGTTATCCAAACCTTCAGGAGATGCCACACCCCAGATCACCAGGCCAAGGATAAAAACGCCCACTACAGCTATCATTGCTTTGTTAATACCGTTTGTTTCCGGAGAATTAGAATCCATACCCTTTCCCCTTTCGTTATGCTTAATATTTAGTCCCTAAACTACTAAAAGTATTAACGAGGAGCCCATTACATAATACCAATAGAGCATTAGGTCAAGTCTATTCACCCCCATTTTTTGCGATCACATACTTAAGGAGCAAAAAGAGTGCCAGGAGATATATGTTATATAAATGTTGTCTTGCATATCATTTTTAATAAAAGAGGGGTAACTAGTACTAGTACTACATTGAAATAAGCAATGTCGATTAATGTCGATTAGAATAATTTTAGTATAGATATATTCTAATTGGTTTTGCATGCCAACAAAATATGCAGTGACAAATTTGTTGGCACACAACTTCTGCAGAGATATCTCCTGACATCATAACTCTAAAACATCCCTGGTACTATGCGAATTGACCTGCCCGATAAGCTTTCAGGTAGTTGCTGCAATAACTGTCACGGCCTACTAATGTCTCGGCGATGATAATATTAGCCATCATCTGCTTATCCAGGGGATCGATAATTAAACCATCCAGCCCGCGACTGATAGCCAATACGGCAAAGTTCCGATTTACTTGTTTACGTAGCGGTAGACCATAGGAAATGTTGGATAAACCGCAGACAGTGTGTACTCCTTCAAACTTTGTCATAATCGCTTCTACAGCGTCTAAAAATTCAACACCAAAACTATCTTTTGTGGATACCGGCTGTACCAATGGATCTACGTAAATGTTGTCCAGTGGAACATTGTTCTGAACAAGGCCATTGATCAGCTTATCCGCAATAGCCAGGCGAGCATCTGTGGTTTCTGGCATAGCTGTATCATCCATGCAAAGTGCCACCACTTTGAGATCTGTTCCAGCAACAATAGGCATAATGGCATCATAACGGTTGGTTTCCATAGAGATAGAGTTGATCATGGCTACTCCCTTGTGAACAGCCAGAGCCTGCTCAATGGCCTTGGGGTCAGGGCTGTCAAGACAGCAGGGAGCATTGTCGGTGCATTCCTGTACATTTTTTACAAGCCATTCCAGATAATCAGCTTCTTTGCCGACAAAGATACCTGCATTAACATCTATAAAATCTGCTCCGGCTTCTTTCTGGTCGACAGCCACTTTCTGAATTGCGGCTGCATCCTGTGCTTTGATTGCTTCGCCAATCGCTTTTCTGCTGGCATTGATCAATTCTCCAACTATCATCATCTTAACATCACTCCTTAAAAATATTTCTCATTTAGTATCTGCTGTGCTTTCGCTGAAAAGCCGCTCACCACTGTGCTAGAATTCGAAATCCTTAAAGAGTCTCCCCGTGATTGATCCTGGCCTCACCCTGTGAGATCCACAAAAAACTTCTCTTTCTTTTCTGGCTTATCCCATTCCGGATGCCCTACAGCGGTAATTTCAATCCTCGATTCGATATAAACGTCACGTTGCTCCAACATAGAGGCAGTAGCGTACACATCTTCATGATCAACAATCAACTCAAACTCTTTTGCTCCTGCGTTGCGCGCCGCCTGTGCTGCGCGCTGTTTGGCATCTTCCAAAGCATAGGTTACAGCTTCCTTCAGATCTTCAAAATACTTGCGCTCCCAAGGAGCGTGCATCAAGTATGTGCCATCCTTTTCTCCCGGCTTGATCAATACCTCCACCGTCTCCATAATCTTTCCTGTTGCAGCCCCGACTCCATTGGCCACCTCAGCATGTTCTGGAATTATTAACTCAGTGTTCAATTTCTCAGCCACTTTGGGCAGCCAGGCTTTTACCGGCGCTCCGATCCCTATAATTGGCATATTGAGTTTATATGAGCAGTCGAACTCCTGGCCTGCACTTGGTGATAAAGCCTTTTCTATAAAGTACATAACCTTGGGCTCATCTTGCAGCCATATGTCTTGGCCTTCACTGCTTACCAGGCTCTGCAGACAGGTTAGGCATAGTCTGTTTTCGATCTTCTCTGTGGCTAGCTCAAGGAATTCAGCCCGGCTGTTTCCGGAGCG
>DIQC01000104.1:756-3443 GCA_002426495.1 Thermacetogenium sp. UBA5472 | reverse complement strand
TTCTTCCTGTTCGCTGAATTTTTCAGTATTAGCAGGCTGCTTAAGGAACATATAGCAGTCTGTAGCCTGAGAAACTATGAGGTTATAACTTTTATCGAAATTAACGTTCAGCTCATCTATAAGGTGCGGATATTGGTCAGCTATGAGCGACAATGGCCAGACCCTCTGTGGGCCAACCTGGATTTTCCGTTCAAAGTCAAGCTGTATATAACTGTCACCGCCCATCCCATAGGTATAGATCTGTGCCGCCTGAACCCGAGTCAGCCAGCCGCCGACAGTGGCACCTTCCTGATTGATCTTTGGCACTCCATCTTTCAAAACGGCAATATCTGTGGTGGTTCCTCCCATATCAAAGACAAGGGCATCAGGTGTGTCTGTGAGGAATGTCCCTCCTATGATACTGGAGGCAGGCCCGGAAAGGATGGTCTCAATGGGTTTTTCGCGAGCCATTTTCTCGCTCATCATACACCCATCACCTTTGACTACCATCATAGGGGCCTCAATCTTGTTTTCTTCGAGTACCTTTTTTACAGATTCAAGCAGATCAGTTATAATAGGAATTAACTGGGCATTAAGCACTGCGGTAACAGTTCTCTCTTGGTATCCTAGTGAAGTAGTAAGCTGGTGCGCACACACCACTGGAAGTTCTACCATTTCATAAACCATATCCCTTACAGCAAGCTCATGTTCGGGGTTTCTTATACTCAGATAACCCGATATAGCAACAGCATCCACTTTTCCTTTGAGCTCCGCAATTGCCTGACGTGTTACATCGATGTCCAGTTCTTCCCGAGGATGACCTTTAATGTCATGGCCTCCTGGCAAAACTGAAAAATGTTTGACCGGTAAAGTACTAATTGGCTCATGACCAAGCATCAGGAGACCAACCTCACATCCGCGCCCTTCCACAATTGCGTTTGTGGCCAGTGTAGTTGACAAGGATACCGCACTGATGTCCTCATATCTATTAAAGTCCAAGTTGTTGATGCAATTGCGAATACCGATGGCTAAGTCCTCACGGGTTGTTAGAGCTTTAGCTTTCTTAACGATTTGTTTATTCTCCAGCTCTACAATCACACCATCTGTATATGTTCCACCGGTATCGATCCCCAACACCAGTGACATTTCTCTCCCTCCCGCCTATAAAAATCGTAATCAGGCGGCTGCCCGTATTTAAGCAGGCAGCCGTCCCCAATAACTTCTAGTCTTAACCAGGCATATGGCCTACTGCATTTTCAACGATGTCCCTGATCTTTGCAGCACTATCCTTTGGCAGAGGGTCAGGCTCGTGGTGATTGATGATGTCCCGCACCTTCTCATTGGCCACCTGGGTCAATGTCTTGCTACCCGCCTTCTCCCAAATCTCACGGGCGGCACGGTTGACTAGTCTCGGTACAAAATTATCTTCAATATGTTCTGCGGTGTGTTCCTCATTACCGAATTTGCCACCAGGCCCTACGTTCTCGATTACATCTAAGGCCAAGCTTTCCTCATCAACACGGATACCATTAGTCAACCTTCTGGCCATGCCCAAAATTTCGTCGGCAACAACCACCAGGTCCAAATTAGAGGTAGCGCCCTGTTCTGCATAACCGATATCATGGTTCAGGTTAGCGCCTGCCATATTTGTCATGGCGATGGAAATGGCAGCCTCGATCCCTGCCTGTTCATCAATAATACAGGAATCTGTACAGCCGGCAGTACCAAATATAGGTATCTCCAAATAATGAGCCACATCTGCCAGTGCAGCCAAGAGCAGAGATAGCTCAGGTGCTCCATAGGAAAACACTGTTGTAGCCATATCCAGAATCGTGTAAACACCACCCATGATAAAGGGGGCACCTTCACGAGTACACTGGCTGAGCACCATACCACTCAGGCTCTCAGTCAATCCCTGTACCATAACCCCGGCCAAAGTTGCCGGCGCAGTTCCACCAGCCATAATACAAGGGGTATAAATTGTGGGTAGGCCCTTCTTCGCACCCATTACCAGTTTTTGTGCCGCTTCCCGGCAGTGCACACCCGGGGAGATGGGTTCTGCATAAAGGCAAATGAAGGGATTCCTACGCAACTCTTCCTCGCCACCGGCAATGATCTCTGCCATTTTAATGCAGTCTGCCTGACCAAACTCATCAACACAAACAGTAGTGATCGGCTTATCTGTATTCAAAACCTGCTGTTCAAACTCATGCCTGTCTGAAATCAACAGAGGAACATCCTGAACAATTCCTAAAGACATGGCGTAATCGATATTCGGCAGAGCATCAAGCAGCTTTGTCGCCCAACCTACCGACTGCCTTGTGGCACGATGTCTTTCCCCAGTAAAAGGATGCCTGGTAAATGGTGTACAAGGGCCAGAACCAAAGTAAGAGTTATGGCCTCCTACAAACAACTCTCTGGCTCCTGTACGGCTGTTGCAGAGCACAATATGCTTCTGGCAGGTCTTTAAAGCCCGCTCAAATATATGTGCAGGCACTCTTACTCTTTCGCCGTCAACCCAGCAGCCTGCTTTTTTTAGTATCTCCAGGGATTCCTCATCATGGAAGTTAGTTCCCGTTCTCCACATGGCTTCTTCAGCAGCCAGTACTAATTCCTTGCACTGGTCAGGGGTTAATACATTCATCTTTGTGCTTTGATTCGCTTTTATATTAGATCTTACCAACACCAACACTCCTTTCTACCCTGTC
>DIQC01000104.1:0-476 GCA_002426495.1 Thermacetogenium sp. UBA5472 | reverse complement strand
TGACCTTCTTCTTTCATCAGTTCGATGGTGTCCTTCATATGCAGCATTGTGGTAGTCAGCAGTGCAGACATCCCCATAATCTGTGGTTGATGTTCTTTGATAGCGCTCACAAATTCTTCAGGAGATTTGTCTATCCCGATATCGATAATTTTATAGCCACTGCTCTCCAGCATAATCCCTACCAAGTTTTTGCCGATATCGTGTAGGTCGCCTTTGACTGTGCCTAACAATACCGTGCCTGCCGTAGGCATATCACCAGCTGCTATCAGCGACGAGACCAATTCGACTCCCTGCTTCATGGCCTTGGCAGCCACCATTACTTCCGGAACAAACATTTCATTGTTCTTAAAGCGAACGCCGACAACATTCATCCCCGCAATTAAGCCATTGTTAATGATATCTAGAGGAGCAACTTCCTTTTCATCGATCAGTTCTTGAGTTAACTCCTTTGTTTTTCCTACATTACCTTTTATTAC
>DIQC01000076.1 GCA_002426495.1 Thermacetogenium sp. UBA5472 | reverse complement strand
TTTAGTTCAAATCAAATGGTATTTACTGCTTATATTGTTACTTTATTCGATAAGATATCCAATAAACATTAATAATCATTAAGAGCTATATTAAAATTATGTTTTCTCAAATAAATTCACGAGATCATTAGTAAATATAAACGGAGAGAGTAATGCCACTTCAAAGGGGGTAACAAATTCATGCTGTCAGGTTCTGGTTTTGGCAAGCCATCGCCGAGGGACTTTCCTGTCATCGAAGATATTCGCACTTCAGAATTCTGGGTCCGTAAAATACCTGACTCTGATAGAGTCTTGATGGGTAATAGAGATATTGCCGGCTTTAATAGGGAGATCAGGGATAGACAGCTCAAGGATGGCCTGGATCTTGCTTTAAGGCGGGGAGAGGTGGCTGGAGAAACAATTCGGAGCGCCATAAATGTGAAGGGGTTTCCTCAACAGCCTCTATATCATCATGGGCAGCGGGTCAAGAGTTCTTTTTATGATGATCTGCTGCAGGAGATGGATATAAAGAAAATTAAGGGGGTTAATCAGGTACAGTTTGCTTATTCAATCAGAGGCACCAGCATCAGATCTTTTCCTACTGAACTGTTTATCACGGATGATCCTGCTGATAATGATTTTGACCTTTTTCAGGAAACGGCACTTGGCCCTGCTGAGCCGGTGATCATTCTGCATCAGAGTAAAAGGGGCAAGTGGTGTTTTGTGCAGGCCTCTTGCTGCAGTGGCTGGGTGCCTGCTGTAGATCTAGCTGTTGCCGCCGCTTTCGAAACCTGGTTTGATTATCTGCAAGCGGATCCCTTTTTGGTTGTGAGCGGAAGCAGGCTGTGGTTGGGCTATAATCCTTATTCTCCGGAGTTATCTGAGCTGGAATTTATGATGGGTGCCAGGATACCCCTGGCAGTCAGAGATGAGATCCCCAGGGTGATTGACAATCAGTCTCCTGATGGGTGTTATGTGGTCAAAATACCGGTACGGGGAACAGGGGGGAGACTGCTTTTCAAATTGGCGTTTGTTCCTTGTGTCAGTGATGTTTCCATTGGGTATCTGCCCTATACTACAAAAGCGGTCATCAAACAGGCATTTAAAATGCAGGGGGAACGCTACGGATGGGGAGGGCTTTTTCACTCCCGGGACTGTTCCTCTTTTGTCAGGGACAGCTATCGATGCTTTGGGTTTCAGTTGCCCCGAAACTCCGGGGAGCAGATGCTGATACCTGGCCAGAAATATTCTTTGGATGGAGCAGACAGACAGGAACGCCAGCGGTTATTAGAGCAGCTGCGTGCAGGGGCGATACTATACTTCCCCGGGCATGTGATGCTTTATCTGGGGAAGCACAGGGAAGAGTATTATGTGATCCATGCCATTGCCTATTATGGAGACCAGAGAAAACGGGATGCGGATGGAATCTATCTTCCAGTGCCACTCAATACTGTGACCATCAGCCCCCTTTCGTTACGCCGCCGTAGAAGTGGGAAGGAGCTGCTTATGGCCATCACATCTGCATTAAAGATTGAGTAAGTACTATAACTTGTTTGTTCCTGCAGCATCTGATCAAGAGAGTACTTTTTAACATCTTTCTTCAGGTTTCCTATTCTGTATTCGCGCGGAAGAACCGTCCCCGTGATTGCTTAGGCAATCAATGGCAGACCGCAGTTCCTCCCAAGAATCAACCAGGAAGTCCGGCTGTTGTCTTTTCAAATCTTCTTTTGCTGCTATGCCCCAGGTCACTCCGATTGTTGCTGCCCCAGCGTTTTTACCGGTGAGGATGTCGTAGATACTGTCGCCGACATATACAGTTTCATCTGGCGGTACCTCTATTTGCTGCAGGGCAGCAAGCAAACAGTCGGGGTTGGGTTTTGGCTTACAGGCATCCTCTACCGATACCACCACTTCCAGGTATTTTTCCAGCTCTGTTATGTCTAGGCTTTTCCTTGTGGCCTTGCGGCGTTTGGATGTAACCACCCCTATATGGTAGCCCTTTTCTTGTAAATGATTTAAGGTTTTCTTTGTTTCAGGAAAAGGTTTTAAGAGTTTATCTTGAGTCTCTTTTTGAAACTCAGCGTAAACTGCCAGGAAAGTTTCAGCATTTCCCGGGGCATAATCTTCAGCTACATCTCGCAGCGGCAAACCGATAGTGTTTAGAACCTCCCCATTCCCCCATGGTAAACCCAGTTGGCGAAATGTATGTTCAAAGCTTAACCTGATCAAGGGGATGGAATCGATCAGCGTTCCGTCTAAATCAAAAAGCACAGCATTCAACATTTTGAATTTCTACTTCCTTTCATTACTTGTTCTTTCTAGTAGATATTGCTATTATTGATCAGGGTGTTTACTATTGGATATGATCAGAATAACAGGAAAAACCTATTATATTAAAGATTCTACTAATGTTGGTGTTTATTCTCTGGCAGACAATAACTGTCTCTTGATCGATACCTGCTTTCACAAAAACCAGGCAAAGATGATTGATCAAACACTGAAAAAAAACAAGCTTAAGCTCAAATATATCATAAATACTCATGCTCATCTGGATCACTGCCGCGGAAATATCTACTTCCAGCAAACCTATCCGGACTGCCAAGTGTTTGCCTCCCAGGGGGAGAAGCCATTCATGGAAAATCCTTACCTTCTCGGAGCGATATTTAGCTCCGCCAATCCCCTTAAACACCTGGACCCCAGTCCAAGATGTTTTCCTGTTGATCATTATCTGGAAACAGGGATGCAAATAATTGATGAAGAGTCCTTTCAGGTGATTCCCCTTCCCGGACATACCAGGGGGCAGGTGGGTATTATTACCCCTGACAGGGTGTGTTTTTTGGGAGACGCACTTTTCAGCAATTATACATTGGATACCTATTCTCTTCCCTATAATTTTGACATTGGAGAGAGCTTCAAAACCCTTCATTCCATATTAGAGATCGATGCTGACTATTTCGTGATCAGCCATGATGCCAAGGTCATCACCAGGGATGAGATCCCTGGACTGGTGCAGAGGAACCAGGCTAATTTTAAGAAGTTTAAGGTGCAGATCTTGGAACTATTAAAACAACCACAGACCAGGGAGGACCTGGTGGCAAAAATCACCCTCAGCAATAATATCGAATTAAACCTGCTGGAGTATCATGTTATTCAGACTACCGTTTCCGCTTTTATCACATGCCTGGATGACCAGAAACTGATCAGCTACAAGTGTGAAGAGGGAAGATTATATTATCAAACAGTTTAGAAGGAAATTACCATTCCACCTAGTCCGGCGTAGGTAGCTATTGTGGTTCCCATATCAAGATCTACTCCGTCTGTATATTCTTTTCCATCAATATTAACAGTAAGTGGGACAACGTGTATGCTGTATTTATTAATAATCTCTGGCGGCAGGTCTGCGGCACTGTCCGTAATGATTTGTATCAAAGCTCTTCCTCCTTATATAATTTTAGGCAAAACCAATATGCTGTTATTATAATTGATGTTCTGCGTTTTTTCATCCATCCTGAAACTTTCCCATGCTTAGCGTACCATTTTATGTAACATTTATCAGCTAATGGGAATAAAATGGCAATAAAACAATAATACGTAAGTACGGAATACTTTGGTTTAATTGGAGGTGGCTGGTATGACCTACTGTCCCGAGCAGCTGGAAGATATGTATCCCTATGTTTACTGCCGGGTTTATCCCCATGTGGAGCAGATGTGTGAGATGTATGACACTTCTTCGAACCCGGATTTCTATCCTTGCCCCAGAAGGCATGCTGTTGAAAGAATGGCTGATGAAATTTGCAGCAGAGTTATGCTGGAGATGAGGGATGCCGCTGATGATGAAGATATGAGCACGCGGCAGTTTAGAGGTGGACTTTTTAGGGATTTGGTTTTCATTTTATTGATTCGACAGCTTCTCAGGAGGAGAAGAAGGTTTTAACTGACTAACTTGGCGTAAGTTTCTGCTTCTTAAATGGGGGAGCCTATACTGATTTGTACAAAGGCGGCAGTGATGGACTGCTGCCTTTTCCTGTTCTAAGAGTCATTTGAATCCATACAATTAAATAAACGGTAGTAAGGATATAACTCCCAAAAGAGGTCGAAAATATGGCTGGGTTTTCTGAGCTAATCGATGTGGTGAACAGTTTTATTTGGGGGCCATGGATGTTGGTTCTCTTTGTGGGCACTGGTCTTTTTTTGAGTTTGCGGCTTCGTTTTTTGCAGTTTCCTGTATTGCCTTATGCTCTCCAACTTGCCTTTTCTCCTGTGCAACGGGATCGTAGCTCTAAAGGGGATATATCTCACTTCCAGGCTCTGATGACGGCTCTCGCTGCCACAATGGGAATCGGCAATATGGTGGGCGTTGCTACTGCTGTGGTGCTGGGGGGGCCGGGTGCTATATTTTGGATGTGGATCACAGCCCTGCTCGGTATGGCTACCAAGTACTCTGAGGCGGTATTAGCGGTTAAGTATCGTGTTATTGATGAAAATGGTGAAATGGCTGGGGGGCCCATGTATTACATCAAGCGCGGCTTGGGCTGCAAATGGATGGCCTGGCTTTTCGCCTTTTGTGGGGCAATGGCAGCATTTGGTATCGGTAATATGGTACAGGTCAACGCTATAGCTAGCAATGTGCATAATGTCTTTGGTGTGCCCGACTGGATCACCGGGGTCGTTGTGGCCATTTTGATTGCTCTAGTCATCATGGGGGGGATCAAGAGTATAGGTAAGGCAGCAGGAGTACTGGTGCCCTTGATGGCTTTATCATATATGGCCATAGGGCTGCTGATCATGATTAGCAACTATCATCTGATCCCCCAAGCCTTAAAGATTATCTTTACTGAGGCTTTTTGTGCAGAGGCAGGTTATGGCGCTCTGATCGGTACAACGATCCGTTATGGCATCTCCAGGGGTGTGTTTTCCAATGAGGCAGGCCTCGGTTCCGCTCCGATTGCTGCGGCTGCGGCAAAAACTGACCATCCCTGCAGACAGGCATTGGTATCCATGACCGGCACTTTCCTGGATACAATTGTTGTCTGTTCGGTCACTGGAATTGTATTGGTCATGGCAGGTCTTTATCCCGACTTTTCTGAAGCCACTGCGGTTATACTAACCAGCTGCTCTTTTGATTTTTTTCTCCCTGGCATAGGTAGTCACGTTGTCACCATAGGGATGATCCTATTTGCATATTCCACAATTCTCGGTTGGTTCTATTATGGTGAAAAATGTTTTTATTATCTAACAGGTTACAGGGGTATTAAACCTTACAGATTTGTCTATTGTTTTATGATTCTAGTCGGAGCGGTCTTAAATATAGGCATTGTCTGGGATATTGCAGATATATTTAATGGGGCGATGGCTGTGCCGAATTTGATCGCTTTGCTAGCTCTTTCAGGGGTTGTGGTAAAAGAGACGAAGGATTTCCAAAAAATACGCGCCGCAGAGAAAGGTAAGCGTATCTAAACAAAGTTTATTCAGGGGAGCAGGATTTAATGGCTGGTTGGCGAAATAAAAATAAAGGGAAGTTTTAGATTATAGAAAGGGAGGTGTTTGTGGGGGATGGCCGAAGAAAAGAAGAAAAAGAAGTTTTCATTTAAGATCTTACAGGATCTGTGTATGGATTGTGCTACATGCTGGCATGAATGCCAGTACGAGGGTGGCAGCGGAGCTATAGGAGTAGTTTATAATGGTGTTTCATCTTTTGAAATCGATGATGGCACCTGTATAGCCTGTGGGCGTTGCTTCAGGGCTTGTCCGGTAAATGCAATCGAGCGGACAAAAAACGCATAAAGAGGCTGGGGCCTAATACCTTTTTAGTAATGATAATATTCCCCATTTCTATAATGGGGATTTTTTTTCTATAAATTAATCGCTATGATATACTTGTAACGAGGTGACTGATATGGCTCTAACCTGTGGAATTATTGGGTTACCCCTTGTTGGTAAAACAACATTATTCAACTTATTAACAAAAGCTGACGAAGAGACATCTAATTACAGTGGGCGCACCAAAACAAATGTCCGGGTTGCGGAGATCCCGGATCGGCGGCTGGATTTCCTGGCCGGTATTTATCATCCTAAAAAAGTTGTGCCAGCCGTGCTAGAGGTCACTGATGTTCCTGGCTTAAACCCCGGGAAAGGTGCGGCTTTCCTGGCCGCTGTGCGTGAGGTTGACGCCCTGATTCACGTTGTGCGGGCATTTAAAAGTGAAGATGTTCCTCATGTTGACGGAAACCTGAACCCGCTGCGGGACATGGAAAATATTAATGCAGAGCTGTTTTTGGCTGATCTGCAGATGGTAGAGACAAGGCTGGAGCGTATTGCTGCAGGCAAGAAGATCAAAGGGGAAACCCTTGTTGAGCAAAGGGCACTCCAGCAATGCCAGGAAGTCCTTAATGATGAAAAGCCCCTTTCTGAGGCAGGCCTTACAGATGAAGAGTGGCAGGCTGTTTACTCTTTAGGTTTTTTAACCACTAAACCGATGATTGTTGTGGTTAATATAGATGAAGAACATCTGCAGGAGGGCGGTTTTGACGGAGGGGATAGTGTCGCCGCTTATGCCCAGAAAAAAGGCATTCCGGTGCTTGCTATTTGCTTGGAGTTAGAGGCAGAAATAGCGCGCTTGGAGCCTGGTGAAAGAGATTTATTCCTGGAGGAGATGGGAATTGCAGAACCTGGTATAGAGAGGGTTGCCAGGGCTATCTATAAACACCTGGGCTTGATATCATTTTTAACTGTAGGTGCCGATGAGGTGCGAGCCTGGACGATCGAAAAGGTAACCAGGGCACGAGAAGCGGCGGGAAAGGTTCATACTGATATAGAGCGAGGATTTATTCGTGCCGAGGTTGTAAAATATGATGATATGGAAAAACTGGGGGATATGGCAAAGATCAAGGAAAATGGCTTGGCCCGCCTGGAAGGGAAGGACTACCTTGTTCAGGATGGGGATATCGTCGACTTCCGCTTTAATATATAAATGCTTTGTGCTAAGGTGAGGAATGAGTAAAATAGGTGAGAATATGGTTTTGGGTATCGGTATCGATATTATTGAGATTGTCCGGGTAGAAAGGGCACTCTGGAGGCGCAGGAGTTTGTTGGGGCGTCTGTTTACTCCACCAGAAATTGCTTACTGCCTGGAACGAGGACGGCCAGGAGCATCATTGGCTGCCCGTTTTGCGGCAAAGGAGGCTGTGCGCAAAGCCTGCAGTTCGGCGATTCCAGGTGAGGTCATACCCTGGTTGGATGTAGAAATCGATATGGATAAGGGACACCCTATGGTCAATTTTTTAGGAAAGACTGCACAGAAAGCCGTTGCCAACGGGATCCGAGATGTTTTTGTCAGCTTGAGTCACAGTGAAGAGTATGCCTGTGCTTCTGTTGTACTGTCGGGAGATCAATAAAGGCTGATCAATAAAAAGAAGGTGGTTTTGTTGCGGCTTGTCAGAGCAGCTGAGATGCGAGAGATGGATCTTGATGCGACAAGGTGCTATGGGATTCCCGGGTTGATTCTAATGGAAAATGCCGGTTTGGGTATTGTAGATGTTATCCTCCATCAGTTTTTTAAGGGGGAGCCTCAGGGAAAAAAAGTATTTATTCTTGCCGGGCCTGGAAACAATGGCGGGGATGGTTTTGTGGTGGCACGGCATCTGATCAACAAAGGTGCTCTGGTGCAGATAGTGATGACAACATCTCCCGATAATTACAAGGGCGATGCTGCGATTAATTTAAAGATAGTCAATGATATGGGGATCTCCTGCCAGGTTTTACAGCCTGACGCGGTATCAGATCTGCAACCGATCATCAAAGAGGCTGACATAGTTGTTGATGCTCTCTTTGGAACAGGGTTCAAGGGTGTTCCTCGGGAGCCTCTGGCTTCTCTGATCAGTAAGGTGAATGAGGCAGGGAGCCCTGTGCTGGCGGTGGATATCCCCTCAGGGATGGAAGCAGATACCGGGTGTGTTAATGGCGAATGTATAAAAGCCGCGGCGACTGTGACGATGGGCATGCCCAAGATTGGGCTTTATCTGAACCCGGGGTCTGATTACGCCGGAGAAGTGGTTGTCGGAGATATTTCTTTTCCTCCCCAACTGAAGAGTGAGGATGGCGGAGGGTTTTATTTAGTCGATGAGCAGATGGTGGCAGGTGTACTGCCCAGCCGTCTGCCTATGCAGCATAAAGGTGATTTTGGCCATGTTGTGGTCATCGGCGGTACCAGAGGCTACACAGGTGCTGCCGCATTAGCCAGCAATGCCGCCCTGCGTGGTGGGGCGGGACTGGTGACAGCTGTTGTTCCTGAGCAGCTCTATCCGATCGTGGCAGTTAAGCTTACTGAAGCCATGACCTACCCGGCACCAGGAAGCAATAATGGCGGAGGATTCTCAGGTTTGTGCTGTGCAGCTATCCAACCTGTTTTAGATAAAGCAACCGTCATCGCTGTGGGCCCCGGACTGGGCCAGAAAGAGGAAACAGCAGAATTTCTAGAGGAGCTGTTGACAAAGACAAACGTTCCTCTGGTATTAGATGCGGATGCTCTCAATATCCTGGCAGGCAAGAAACACTTATTAACATCTGCTTCCCTTGCTGAACAGAGAAGACGCTGGGTGCTGACCCCTCATCCTGGTGAAATGGCTCGTCTCTGCGGGACAAGCATTTCAGAGATACAGGAGAATCGCCTGGAGTATGCCGAACAGGCCAGTCAGGAGTGGGGTGTCACTGTTGTTCTAAAAGGTAACAAGACAATTATTGCGGCACCGGGTAGCCCTTTGTTTATCAATCCAACCGGAAATCCTGGCCTTGCTTCAGGAGGGACAGGTGATGTGCTGGCTGGGTTGATCGCTTCCTTTTTGGCACAGGGGTCGCTGCCAGAGCAGGCGGCCTATTGTGGGGCATTTATTCATGGCCTGGCAGCTGATCAGATAGCTGGTAAAAAGGGTACGAATGGCATGATCGCCGGGGACCTGCTGGATGAAATACCATTGGTCATCGAAGGCCTATCCGCTGTGGGGAAACGGGGGCGCCAGGTGTAATGAAACGACCTGTTTGGGCTGAAATCGATCTGAAAGCTTTGGAGAACAATGTTCGCGAGCTGCGGCGTGTGATAGCCCCTGATGCCCAAATGATGGCTATTGTCAAGGCAAATGGCTATGGGCATGGTGTGGAGTCAGTTTCCAGGGTGGCTCTGCAGAGCGGGGCATCCTGGATAGGGGTGGCCCTCCTGCAGGAAGCCATTTTGCTGCGGGAGAAGGGAATCAATGCTCCGATACTTATTTTAGGTTATACTCCTATAGAGGATATGAAGGATGTCATCAGTAATGACATCAGTCAGACGGTTTTTACCTGGGAAGATGCTCTTGCTACTGCCACTGTGGCCAAGCAACTGGGAAAGAAGGCGCTGGTGCATGTGAAGATTGATACTGGCATGGAGCGTCTGGGTTTTAAGCCTAATGCAGAGACTGTTGATCTTATTTTTCGTCTGGCACATCTGCCTGGCTTAGATGTAGAGGGGATATATACTCATTTTGCAACAGCAGATGAGGCTGATAAAACATTTGCTGAGGAGCAGTTTGCTAAATTTCAGCAACTTCTCAAACAGTTAGCTGCCAGACATGTCTATATCAGGTGGCGGCACTGTGCCAATTCCGCCGCCATATTGGATCTGCCTTATACCCATTTGGATATGGTGCGTCCGGGGATTACAATCTATGGGCTTTATCCTTCAACAGATGTCCGCCATGATCTGGTAAGGCTTACTCCTGTAATGACCTTAAAGGCCAATGTCGCTTTTGTGAAAGAGGCCCCTGAAAGGTGTTCCATCAGCTATGGAAGGACATTTTACACAATAGAAAGAACAAACATCGCTACTGTTCCCTTGGGTTATGGCGATGGTTATAGCAGACTGCTCTCTAATCGTGGGGAGGTGCTGGTTCGAGGAGTACGGGCTCCTGTAGTGGGGCGGGTCTGTATGGATCAGTTAATGATAGATGTGGGCCATATTCCAGGTGTGCGGCAGGGGGATGAGGTTGTCCTCTTGGGAAGCCAGGGAGAGGAAACGATTACAGTGGATGAACTTGCAGAACAGATGGGGACCATAAATTATGAGGTTTTGTGTTTGATCAGTGAGCGCGTTCCTCGGGTTTATTCCTATTAAGTACCAATCAGGGGGACGGTTCCGGTGATTGGATGGTGAAGTTTAGTTGTGGAAGATAAATCTGTATAGCCCTCAGGTAACAGAAGCTGTGGGCCGGGAATTGGGAAAACTTCTTGCGCCTGGTGATTTTGTTTCCTTCATTGGTGAACTGGGAGCAGGGAAAACAACAATTATACGCGGAATTGCCTCCGGATTAGAGGTCAGAGATACGGTTTCCAGTCCAAGCTATTTGATTATTCAGGAATATAAGGGTAAATACCCTGTTTTTCACGGGGATTTTTATCGAGTGGGATCCTATCAGGAGTTAGAGGATATTGGCTGGGAGGAATATTTTCAAAGGGATGGAATTATGCTTATTGAGTGGGGTAACCTGGTACCTAAGGCTATCCCCGCAGATTACCTGGAAGTGGAGATTGAGCAGGGTTTAGAGGCAGATGAACGCCTCTTTAAGTTTATCGCACATGGTAAGCGCTATAAATCGGTTGTTGAGGAGTTGGCAAAAATATGCGGGTCCTGGGGATAGAAACATCAACATCTGTAATATCTGTGGCTGTTGCCGAAGACAGCAAGGTGCTTGGGGAATTCTCACTGACGGCAAAACAGGGTCATATGAAAAACCTGCTTCCGTTAATTGATCAACTGCTGTCCGGCCTGGAGATCGGCGTTGGTGATCTTGATGGATTTGCTGTCTCTGTGGGGCCTGGCTCCTTTACCTCTCTGAGGGTGGGTCTGACTACCTGTAAAGCGCTTGCCCATACGGTAAAGAAGCCGGTTGTTGATATTCCTACTCTGGATGTTCTTGCCTGGGGACTGCAGGGAGTACCTGGCTTAATTTGTCCGGTTATCACTGCTCGACGGGATGAGGTATATGCCGCCCTTTATGTGAGTTCAGAGCAGGGTATCAAGCGGTTGAGCAGTTATCTAGCGCTGAGTCCAATAGGCCTGGCAGAGCGACTGGGCAGTGAACTGCGTGGGAAAATAATATTCACAGGAGAAGGGGCGGAAGCCAACTGGCCATCCTTTTATGAATGTCTTGGAGATAAGGCATCTCTGGCTGGTCCGGTCCGTATGTGGCCACGTGCCGGTCAGACGGCGGTCTTGGGAGTGAAGATCTTGAGTGAGGAAGGGGGAAAGGAGCCTGGGGCGGTGCAAGCGCTTTATGTTAAACCACCGGCTATTCGGCGACAGAGTTGATGATAGATGATGCCATTGATCATGTTTCAGTTCGTTTTATGGAGGAAAAGGATATCAAGCAGATTCTGCTCATAGAGCAGTGTTCTTTTTCCGCGCCTTGGACTTCCAAGGCTTATCTTAGTGAACTGCAAAATAAGTTTGCCAGGTATTTTGTGCTTTTAGATCAAGAGCGGGTGATCGGCTATGCCGGCATGTGGCTTTTTGCGGGGGAATCCCATATTACAACTATTGCAGTTCATCCTGATTACCGTTCCCGTAGGTATGGCAGATTGCTGATGGTCACATTGATCGAACACTCAATGAAACATAATATTGGCACAATGGTTTTGGAAGTCAGGGTATCCAATAACGCCGCAATCAGGCTTTATCACAGTTTGGGATTTAAAAAAATTGGTATGCGCAGGAATTATTATAAGGAAACCCGTGAAGATGCTATCGTTATGCTGCGGCATCTTAAAGAGGGAAATGAAACAGGGGGGATGGAGTAGTGGTTATCAAGGGGGTTGTTGACCGCATAGAAGGTGAAAAGGTGATCATTCTATTGACTGATGAAGGCCTTGTCGTGCACTGGCCGCGGCAGTTATTGCCTGATGTTCAAGAGAATGATATCCTTTCCTTCAATATTAGTCTGAATGTGCCAGCTGAAGAGGTTCGGAAAATGTCGCCGAAGTCTTTCCTGGAATGTGTGGCCTGGCATCCGGATCAATAATAAACTTATTGTTCGCGCATAATATCAGGGATCTTATCTCATTTCAAGGAGGTGTCCCTAAATGCCGGACAGCAAAAAGATTAAAGTGGAGCAAGGCAAAAGAAAGGTGAAAAGGGTAGCCGATGATTGGGCAGAGGATACTGGCAAAAACCCGGATGATCTGGAGATTTATGAAGATGAAGAGGATAGATAGATTTATGGTCTGTTCTAGAGGGAGTTAGGAGAAATGCCAAGTACTTGGATTCTAGGTATCGAAACAAGTTGTGATGAAACATCTGCATCTGTTGTCAGGGATGGCAGTTATATTGCATCCAATATTGTCGCGTCTCAAATTCCTATTCATCGGCAGTATGGGGGAGTAGTACCAGAGGTCGCCTCCCGGCAGCATTTGGAAAAAATAACTTATGTTGTGGATAAAGCTGTTGATGACGCAGGCCTTGGTTTGGATGATATTGATGGCGTGGCCGTTACAGTTGGGCCGGGTTTGATCGGTGCCTTACTTGTAGGGGTTGCGGCAGCCAAGGCCTATTCTTATGCTTTGAATATACCATTCATTCCTGTGCATCATCTAGAAGCGCATCTTTACGCCAATTTTCTTTCCAACACAGAACTTGCCCCTCCCCTGCTTTGTCTGGTGGTCTCTGGCGGACATACAAGTCTGATTCTTCTAAAGGATCACTTGGAGTACGAAATTATGGGTACAACCCGGGATGACGCTGCAGGTGAGGCTTTCGATAAAATTGCACGGGTTCTCGGGCTTCCCTATCCTGGTGGACCCGCTCTGGAGGAATTGGCCAGCCAGGGTGATCCACAGGCAGTCCATTTTCCCAGGGCCTGGCTTTCCAAGGATAGCCTGGAGTTCAGTTTTAGCGGCTTAAAAACTGCTGTCATGAATTATATGAGAGATAAGCAGGGAAATGAAGAGGCTGTATCCCTCCCCGATGTGGCGGCAAGTTTTCAAGCAGCGGTAGTGGAAGTGCTTGTGGTGAAAACGATTCTGGCTGCAAAAAAGAGTGGGGTACGGGATGTTTGTCTTGCCGGTGGTGTTGCGGCAAATTCCACACTGCGTGAACAATTTCAAAGGGCAGCAGATCAGGAAGGACTCAGGTTTTATTTTCCGGAGAAAAAGTTGTGCACAGACAATGCAGCGATGGTGGCTTGTGCTGGTTATTTCCACTACCTGGCGGAAGAGTTTGGCACCCTCGCACAGGAAGCATATGCCAATTATCCTTTAATTAACGCATAATTAACACAAAATTGCAGTTGGGTTTGGTTCTAATCTTGTTGACACAACATGAGTGATTCTGTTAATTTTGGGGATAACGTTGTATAAAAATAATAACTATCCAGATCTATTTTTGGTAAAGCTGTGGATAGAATTGTGGATATGTGGATAGAAAGTGAAACTTTTTAAGGTGGGGCGGTGTGTATGCGGGAAGTTCTGTTTCAAATTGGAGGATTGCGCATCTTCAGTTATGGATTTTTTGTAGCTGTGGGTATCCTGGTGGCAACTATTTGGTTGGTGCAGCAGGTAAAAAAGGAAGGAAAGTCGCCAGATGTTGTTATTGACACTGTGCTGATCGGAGTTATAGCTGGCATTATCGGTGCGCGTTTGTTTTATATTTTTCTCTATGAACCTGAATATTATCTAGCAAATCCTCTGCGGATATTATATACCTGGGAGGGAGGGCTGGCTTTTTACGGCGGTCTGCTTCTCGGTTTTGTCTGCATTCTTATTTATCTGTTTCGAGTACGTATACCGATTTTAACCTTTCTCGATTTAGCTGCTCCTGCAACAGCGCTGGGTTACGGCATTGCCAGATTTGGGTGCTTCATGAATGGCTGCTGCTACGGAAAAGTCACAACAGTTCCCTGGGGGGTTGTCTTTCCTGTTATAGATGGCGCAACACGCCATCCGACACAGCTCTATTCTATACTGTCAAGTTTTTTGATTTTTATTATTCTGTTGTGGATAAAACGCCGGGGGGCTCGTTTCCGCGGACAACTGTTTAGCCTCGCTCTTATTCTATATGGGTTATCCAGGTCGGTCATCGAACTTTTCCGAGAGAATACTCAGCTTTCAGGTGGTTCTATGGAAGCATCCATGGCAGCGTTGAGCATAGCCGCTTTTGGTGGGATCATATATTTATTTTTATTCTTAGCAAAAAGAAGAGGAGTGTTGAGGTTATAGCCAATAAACACTTATTGTAAACAGTAATGGTGTCGTATAGGGATATCATCATTGATTTAACATATTATAAACACGTTATATACATGTTATAAACATTGTTAACATTATCAACATGAAGTCGACATAACATAAACCACTGTAATGGGATAACAACAATGCAATGATATAGCAAAAAGGCCCTCAAAAGGGAGTTCAACTTAGGGATTTACGAAAACAAGTAAATTTTTGACCGACTCTCTTCAAGCGGAG
>DIQC01000080.1:972-22741 GCA_002426495.1 Thermacetogenium sp. UBA5472 | reverse complement strand
CTGCAGGAGAAGGATATCGTTTCATCGCACTGCGTCGGCTTGGTATCTATGGAGCCGGTACCGTAAGGAATAATTTGAGAGCAGCACTGCTCTTTTATAGCTGGAGAAGCGGGGTATACTACTATCAAAAGGGGTGATAAACCTGTGTTCCAGCCGGAAAGGGTATTTTTTGAGAAAAGGGCGCTTTCCTATTCCCTGGGGGAGGAATTATACAGCTACTTCCAAGAGCAGGGTATCGAATTGGGATTCACCACATCACACAACCGTGTCACCGGAATCCCCGGCAGAACCCGGCGTGATAAATTTTTCCACTCCAAGCGTACACTTGTGGTGGGGGTGAGAAAGAGCAAAAACTTCGCTACCTGCAAGCCCTCAGCACACTACCAGCTGCCACTAGCAACCGGATGCCCCGGTTCTTGCGAGTACTGCTATCTGCACACCAACATGGGACGCAACCCTTATGTCAGAATTTATGTCAACCAGGAAGAGATATTGGAGATGGCCCAGAAGTATATCAATGAACGCCTGCCTGAAACCACCATTTTTGAAGGGGCTGCTACCGCGGACCCCCTTTCAGTAGAGTCCTACTCAGGTGCATTGGCCAGTACAATCATCTTTTTTGCCGGCCAGCGACATGCCCGATTTCGCTTTGTTACCAAGTTTACAGATGTTGACTCCCTGCTGGGATTGGAACACCGGGGGAAGACACGCTTCCGTTTTTCCATCAACACGCCTCAGGTAATCGCAGAATATGAGAGAGCAACTCCACGCCTGGATGCACGCCTTTCCGCAGCTGAAAAGGTTTCTGCCGCTGGGTATCCATTGGGCTTGATGATCGCTCCCATCTTTGCGGAAGGTGATTGGAAAAAGGAATACACAGCTCTTTTGGAGAAACTACAGCCTTTGGCCGAGAACCCTGACCTTACATTCGAATTGATCACACACCGTTTCACCGCTAGAGCGAAAAAAGTGATCCTCGATCTTTTTCCAGAAACAAAACTCCCTCTAGAGGAAGAACAAAGAACCTTTAAATGGGGACAATTCGGGTATGGAAAGTATCTTTATCCTAAAGAGAGGAAGGCAGATGTGGAAGTCTTTTTTCGGGAAGAGATTGCCAAACATCTTCCCCTGGCGAAGGTCGATTACTTCGTCTAACATGCAGACAAAGGACAGCTATGCCTCACACTAAGTTTATCAGCTGGCAGGGTTCGAACAGTCTTCTATATTCCCGACTTCCAGGTGCAGGTTTTAGGAGATGAGTAACACCCGCCATCAGCCATTTCATTTCCAATTACTAACGACAAACTACTGACCACCAACCACTAACCACTCACTTAGTGTATTTATCGGCGACAGTTGATGCGCCACAGGAGTCGGGTTTTATTTTGGCATCAAAACCACTGCCTGTGATCATGCCTACGATATCTCTGATCATTTCTTTAGTCTTCCCATTCTGGCCGATGTCCAGGTGGATCTCCAGGTCCAATTCTGCGTGTCCTTTATCTGCCAGGGATTGTGTCAGTTTGCTGGCAGTCTCCAGGCTGGTGGCAGCCTCCATGAAGATCCGCTGCCGCATACTTTTGATATTTTCATATGCTCTGCGGTTGTAGTAGTAGCGCGCTCCCTTACCTACTCTGTGCACAATAACAGCAGTGACGAAATAGGTTTCCTCTCGCACCTGCGAATCTGTTCCAATAATGAGTTTGTAGGCTAATTCTGGCTCCTCTGCTATGTAAAGCAGGAGATCATCGACAAGCTCATCCCAGCTCATCACACCTTTGGTAGGACTGATGAAGCGCATTATTCTTCCTTCCTTTCCTTTATCTGAACCAGCATATCTGCCAAACGGGAAAATTCCTCAAGATCAAGGGTTTCCCCACGGCGTTCCGGAATAATCCCGGATAGGGCAAAGATATCTTCGTCTTGGGGGTGCCAAAGCCCTCCTTCCCGGAGAGCATTACGCAGAGTTTTGCGTCGATAACGAAAAGCGGCACGCACCACCTCAAAAAAAACTCCCTCATCCTTGACACTTACTGCCGGTTGCTGCCGTGTGGTAAATTTGACAACAGCTGATGAGACCTCAGGGGGTGGAAAAAAGGCATGAGGGGATACTTGAAAAAGAAATTCGGGTTCGGCCTGATACTGCACAGCGACAGAAAGGGACCCATATTCCTTTCCCCCGGGGTCAGCAGCAATGCGCTGTGCAACCTCCTTCTGCACCATAAAAACAAAGAGTTCCTTCCGGAACTTCCCATAAAGCAGACCCATGAGCAAAGGACTGGTTATGTAATAGGGGAGGTTTCCCACCACCTTGCAGGGCCCAGTGAACCCAGGAACAAATTTCTTCAACAATTCATCAAAATCAACCTTAAGGGCATCTCCCTCTACCAGGCGGATATTGTCATGGTCCTGCAGGACTTCCCGCAGCAGGGGAATGAGAGCGCTGTCGAGCTCCACGGCAATGACCATCCCCGCCTGACGGGCCAGGGCTGCAGTCAAAATCCCCAAACCGGGGCCGACTTCCAGCACAACATCATCTTTATCAAGCTCAGCTGCTGCCGCAATGCGCTCCACAACCTGAGACTGCCAGAGAAAATGTTGCCCCAGCCCTTTTTTTGGCCTCAGGCCATAGCGCTTCAATAATGCCTTGATAGCTGTTGGAGATGTATTTGCCACTTCTCCTCTGCCTCCATTCGATTCGTCATCTTATTATACTATAATTGCAGCAGCACTCCAAATCATCCGGGCAAGCGGGCAAGCTGATTCCAGGGCCTTGAGGGAACGGCGTTGACTAGCAGTTCCCTTTAAACTTTGAAGCGACGGCCCCGGGCTGTTCAGTATTATCAATAAAGCAGACACGGCCGCTCTTATAACGGCGATAAAGGCTTCTCTGGATTGTTTACTATTATCCATAAAGAGTGTAAATAGCAACTGTGAAGATGAAATACAAAAGCATGCACTTTCTGCTACTACCGGTCACCATCAGTAACCATGCAGAAAGAAGGCATGCTCTTTGTTCACCAGTATCTATCCTCAGCTGCTAAATGTCCGCAAAATTCAAATTTCCGAAAACTCCGGTTTAAATCTGTTTAATTAAAACGATCCGCTGCCAGACCCCTTTGGCAATTGGCATAATGATCCTTATCATGCAGCCCAAAGGCTAATTATTCTCAGACATTCGCCGATCAATTCAAAATGTAGACATTAACGGTGCGAACACCCCATCTGCGGCACTCTGCATCTGAAGAGAAGTAGACATCGACAGCATTCCCTTTGATTGCTCCGCCCACATCATTTGCTACTCCATGGCCATAACCATCGACATATAAACGAGTTCCCAAAGGAATCACACTGGGATCAACAGCTATAGACCCTGGCCCTACTCTAGCTCCAGTTGCCGTGTGTGTTCCACTACTATAGGCTGTAGATCTGGCCGATAATACTCGCGAATAACTGAGGTTGCTACTGCCCCCACGGGAAGCCACCTTGGTTGGGGCCGCGTGCGTTGTAACCGGACTTTTTGTACCATAAGCAATAACCTTGTTCACAGGAGGCTGCAGCACCTGTTCCTCCACTGTTTCCCTAGAGACCTCTTTGCCATCCTCATAGACAACCTCGATTGTACGCTCCCCCTCACCTGGGGAACCCTTTTCCAGCACACGCTCCTGCCCTTTAGTGAGAGATGAATCAGCTTTTTTCTCACTTGACTCAGGAATCGGAAATTGTTCCTTAACAGTCTCCTGCTTGACTCGGATTACCTTGATCTCACAGCCCGGGTTCACAATAGAGTCAAGCGAAGGGCTTACCTTGTCATCATCACCTAAACTGAATGAAGCTAGAGTAAGCACATCTTTGACTGGGACACGGGTCGTGTAGATGGTTTGGACACTGTCGTCAGCAGTCACCTGCACAGGAAATGCTCGCTCTACAACCACATTCATGCCTCCGACTACCCTCTCTGTTAGAGCAGGGGTAACCTTGTCCCCGCCGTTTAACTCTACACCAGCCTCCTTTAATGCCTCATCTACAGTTACCTTCAGTGTTTTATGAGCTATTGTCTTGCCATCGGCCTCGATGGTTATCTCCTGGCGTGCAAACATTAAACTGCACCAGGACATGACTCCGGCAAAGGCTAGTATCAGCACAACCAAAAAAATCTGAAAAGGCCGTGACTTGGTCCATCCCTTTATTTTTTCCGTCATTGGCCACACCTCTCCCCTGTTCTTTTACCATTATATACCTAGCATCTTTTTCCGTGCTATAAGTTGGCAGAAAAAGCTGTAAGTAATTATATTAAACATCGAAGTAAAAAATCCTTCTTTTCCATTTCCATATTTTAGATAAATAATAGATCCCTACAGCGGGGACGCTGGGACAATCCTTGTCACGCTTATCATAATGGCGTGTTACCTATGTATTGAACCATTTGTGTCACCTATCTAATTTCCGCTAGTCCCCAAAAAAAAAAGACTCTGGAAATTTCCAGAGCATTTTCTTTATTCCAACAAGAATCCATGCTAACATATATTTTTTTATGAGTCAACGGGAAGATAACTTTGATTCACGCTGCGTGATACAAATCATATGGCAAATTAGATATCACTGGGATGGTTCTCCTGATATCTCCTCCCGCTGCTTTCCCGCCCTGTGTCGCTGATCCCGTGTCTCACTCACCCCAAAAGGCCTTTTGGGCGTTGGCTGTTGTGGCTTTGGCGATCTCCTCTTCTGGCATCTCCTTGAGCCGCGCTATTTCTTCTAAGACTGCAGTCATAAAGGCAGGCTCGTTGCGTTTGCCGCGCCAGGGTTGGGGAGCCAGGTAAGGGCAATCTGTTTCCAGGAGGAGATGTTTTAAAGAGACATATTTCACCACATTCCGCAGTTTATTATTTTTGGGATAGGTAAGGGTGCCGCCGATGCCCAGATAATATCCCCTGTTCAGACATTCTTCTGCGATGGCCAGATCCCCGGAAAAGCAGTGAATAATCACTGCTTTAAGCCCGGTAAAATCCTTTAAAATGGAGAGCACATCCTCATGTGCATCACGGTCATGGATAACCACCGGCAGCTCTAGTTCCGCCGCAATCTCCAGCTGTTTTCTGAAAACATCCTGCTGACAGTCCCGAGGCGAAAAATCATAATGGTAATCTAGCCCGATCTCTCCCCAGGCTAAAACCTTACTACTGTTTCCAGCAAGGATACGCAGCCCCTCCAGGGTGCGGGGCACTACTTCTTTTGCCTCATGAGGATGTATCCCCACAGCGGCATAGATCTCAGGGTGCTGCTCAGCCAAAATACAGGCGTGTCGGCTTGCAGTAAAATCATTCCCCATAGTAATAATCCTGGTTACCCCTGCCTCAGCAGCTCTTTTGAGAACATTTTGAATATCTTGCCTAAATTTTTTGTCATCCAGATGGGCATGGGTATCAATTATGCCAGCCCTGTTCATGGTCCCACCCCCAATATAAAATAGCAGATCCGACATTAATCGGACATTATTTATCGAACATAATTCAATCGGACATTAATTATAAGGTACGAAAGAGCAATACCTTTCCAATTTCTAGGCGTCCTTTAGGGCGTGACACCTTTCTAACATTGTGTCAGGCCCCCCGTCCCCTTGTCACGGTCAGCTTTTGACACAGGAGAACCGTCCCCCTGTGTCATTTGACACAGGTGCCTGGAAGGAGTTCTTTTTCTACAGTCAAAACTCCCAGGCGGTCTCCCTCGCTTGCTGCCAGAATCATTCCGGAGGAGATGACGCCGCGCAGTTTAACGGGTGCCAGGTTAGCCACAACTATCACCTGTTTGCCCACCAGTGATTCTGGGGTGTAGTGTTGGGCAACACCTGCCACAACTGTTCTGGTTTCTGAACCCAGATCCAGCTGCAGCTTCAAGAGGCGGTCAGCTCCCTTGACCTTTTCCGCTTCCTTCACCAAGGCGACTCTCAGGTCAACTTTGGCAAAGTCATCTATACTGATCTGAGGCTTGATGGGCTTGCACGGTTTTTCCAGACCATCCGGTTTCTCCGGCTTTTCCGACTGCTCAGTTTCCTGCAATTTTTTCACCGCTTTCGATTGCTCTTTAGGCGATTTTTCCTCTGCATCTTCCTCATCTTTTACCTGAATCCGGGGGAACAGACCAGGCCCTGCCTCGACCTGCAGGTCGGGAGGCAGCAAACCCCACTGAGCGGTGCTCTCCCAGCTTTGCAGGTCCAGCCGACCGGCAATTCCGAACTGCTCAAAAACCCGTTTGGGAAAAACAGGCATAAATGGTGAACACCAGATCGCCAAAACACGCACTGTTTCACTTAAATTGTAGAGCACAGTCTGCAAGCGCTCCTTGCTGTTAGGATCTTTCGCAAGATTCCAGGGAGATGTTTCATCAACATAGCGGTTGGCACGGCGCACCAGCTTCCAGATGGCAGCCAGGGCATTGCTGAAGTCAAATCGCTCCAACTGCTGTTCCAACTCCTCTTTCGCCTGGTGGGCGCAGTTGATCAGATCGCTGTCCGGGCCCTGAGGTACTCCCGCTTTGGCCACAACACCGCCCTGATACTTTTTTAGCATACCCAATGTGCGGCTGATCAGATTCCCCAGGTCATTGGCCAGATCTGCGTTGAGTGTGCCGATCAGACTGTCCTCACTATATTGACTGTCACTGCCATAGGGAAGCTCCCGCAGCAGGTAATAACGCACGGCATCAACACCATAGCGGTCGATGAGAATAAAGGGATCGACTACATTTCCCTTCGACTTGGAGATCTTTCCTCCCTCCATCAGGATCCAGCCATGGCCGAAAATGGTCTGAGGTAGAGGAATGTCTGCGGCAATCAGAATAATCGGCCAGATCACCGCATGAAAGCGAACGATATCCTTAGCCATCAAGTGATAGGTATGGGACCAGTAGTGTTCAAAACGAGGATCTCCATCCTGCCAACCTAAAGCTGTTAAATAATTGGCCAAAGCATCAAACCAGACATAGACTACATGCCCCGGCGCAAAAGGCAGAGGGATTCCCCATTGGAAGCTGGTCCTAGAGACGCAGAGGTCATCGAGTCCGCTCTTGATAAAGTTGACCATTTCATGGCGGCGAGAGGCAGGCCGAATAAAGTCAGGATGCTCTTCAATGTACTGGAGGAGCTGGTCCTGGTACTTGGAAAGCTTAAAAAAGTAGCTCTCCTCTTTGACATGTTCTACCGGGCGTCCGCAGTCAGGGCAGTTGCCATCCTCGAGCTGTCGCTCCAACCAAAATGCTTCGCAAGGGGTACAATAAAGCCCTTCATAATAGGACTTATAGATGTCCCCCTGGTCATAAAGCTTTTGAAAGAGTTTCTGGACTGCCTTCTCGTGACGGGGTTCGGTGGTGCGAACAAAGTCATCATTTGTTATCAGCAGCTTCTGCCATAACTCCTGAAAGGATTCAACAATACGATCCACATAACTCAGGGGATCAGTCCCGTTTTCTTTAGCTTTCCTCTCAATCTTCTGCCCATGCTCATCAGAACCGGTCACAAAGAAAACATCATAACCGCCCATGCGCTTATAGCGGGCTATACAATCGGCAGCCACAGTTGTATAGGCATGGCCGATATGAAGCTTGTCACTCGGATAATAAATGGGTGTTGTCACATAATAAGTTTTGTCACTCATAAGGGCGTCTGGCATATGAAATGTGTAAACTCACCAGCCAAACTTGACTCCTTTCGTCATTTTATAAGTCTTATTAGTCTTTAAAAATTTATTATACCAAAAAAATGCTGATACAGCCATTTTTGATAGATTTTAAAAATATTAAAATATTTTGCTAAAAAATAGGTTGACTGTTAATGGTAAAGATGGTATGCTTTCCTTAGCGAATCTTGTCGAATTAAATTAAAGGGGGAAGAGAGAACATGAAATCAACCGGTGTTGTAAGAAAGGTGGACGAGCTTGGCAGGGTAGTAATCCCTATCGAACTGCGCCGCACCCTGGGCATCGCAGAAAAGGACGCTCTGGAGATCTACGTTGACCAGGAGAAAATCATCCTGAAAAAATACGAGCCAGCCTGCATTTTCTGCGGAAACGCCGACAAAATCACCAATTTCCGCGGCAAAAACATCTGCCCGGAATGCGCAAGAGCCATGTCTATCGAGGCAGGTTGAGAACTGCAAATTACAAAAATTTCATCATTAACCCCCTTTAATTGAAGGGGGTTTTTTATTTCACATCATAGGCCTTGTAAACCTGTCCCCCAGGCCTTAGGCTTATAGAAGTAGCAGCTCGTTTTTTGTTACTCGCGATAAACCGTAATTGCCACCCGCTGGCAAGACGATTTTTTTATAAATTTTTTCACTTCTCATGATAAGCCTTATAAACCTGACTCTTGCTCAACCCTAAGGCACGTGCCACCCCCTTACAGGCATCATGGACACCGGCTCCCGCCCTAACCAGAACATCCACCCCTTCCTGGATCGCCTGATAATCCCCAGTGAATTGCCGATCCTCAACGCTTTGCTTGCCCTCTACAACCAGCGTGATTTCTCCCAGGGGTGCGGCGGAAAAATGATCAAGTGCTTCGGCAAAAGTGCCGCGAAAAACCTCCTCAAACTTTTTGGTGAGCTCTCTGACTACAGCCACCCGCCGCTGTTCACCCCAGAGGCTGCAGAATTCCTTGAGTGTTTCCCTGAGGCGGCGAGGTGATTCATAGAAAACTCCTGTCCAGAGGTTTTCTGCAAGCTCCTGTAACAGCTCCTGCCGCTCCCCCTTTTTGCGAGGCAAAAATCCGACAAAATAAAAGGGATGGGGTGTGAAACCGGAGACAACCAGTGCAGAAATAACCGCTGAAGGGCCTGGCAGAACAGTTATCTGATGGCCTGCGGCCAGGGCTTGTTTGATGAGAAAGAATCCTGGATCTGATATGGCAGGAGTTCCGGCATCACTGACCAGGGCTATCTCTTTACCCTGAGTCAGCTCTGCCAGAAGATAGGAGGCTTTTTCCCGTTCATTGTGTTCATGGTAGCTGGTGGTTTTGGCTGTAATGCCATAGTGATTTAGCAGTTTCCTTGTCTGACGAGTATCCTCGGCGGCAATCAGGTCAACCTGGCTCAGCACATCAAGCACACGCCTGGTGACATCATTCAGATTACCCAGCGGTGTGGAGCAGAGATAAAGCACCCCCATTTTTGCTCACCCCTTATCCTCTGCAGAATCATTCTCCTGTTGTTCCCCCTCTTGAGCAGCCTTTCCCTGCTTGCATTCATTCTTGCATTTGTAGCATTCATTTTCATACTTCAAACAACACATCAAGCGGCCGCAGGAACCGCTGATCTTGCTGGGATTCAAGGACAGGTTCTGTCCCTTGGCCATACGGATGGAGACAGGCTCAAAATTACCGAGCCAGGTGCAGCAGCAAAGCTCTCTGCCACAGGGGCCAATACCGCCCAGCAGTTTGGCCTCATCTCTGACACCGATTTGCCGCAGCTCAATCCTGGTTCTGAACACAGATGCCAAATCCTTGACCAGTTCACGAAAATCGACACGGCCATCAGCAGTAAAATAAAAAAGTATCTTTCCCACATCAAAAGTAAATTCCACATCGACCAGATTCATGGGAAGTCCGTGTTCAGCGATTTTCTGCTCACAGATGGTGAAGGCCTCTTGAGCATGGCGCATGTTTTCTTCGATGACATCTCTATCCTCCAGGGTGGCCTTCCGGATCACCTGACGCAGAGGAGGAACAATCTGTTCCACAGGCATCTGCCGCGGCCCAACCACAACGGTACCTGCCTCAATACCCCGAGCAGTTGATAAGATCACCTGGTCATCTGGTCGCAGCGCTTCATCCCCTAATTTAAAATAATAAACCTTCCCTGCCGGACGAAATCTTACCCCGACAACTGTAACCGTACCACTTTCCGGTATTTCAACGCCCACATCTGTATCTTCGTGAATATGCTTCTGACTATCATTCATATCATCCCTGCTTTCCTAGTTTGTTCCTCACAAGGGTCCATCAGAGGAACGACAGACTGTATAATAAGTGCTATATTGAGTTTAACAACGCAGTATTATCATGTTTATCTATTGCTAAGCATACCATAACACAATCTGACAGTTCTCATTTGGTCAAATCAATCTATATTAATTTTGCACTTCTTGCTGGACATTGTAAAGTGTCACTGCCAACACAAGGGGCACAGAGGCATTAACCTCCAGCTGACGAAGCCCTTGGAGCAGCAACTCCAAACAGCCAGCCGTCTGTCTGCCATCCGCCTGCCCCTCGGGCAGGGATAGGCAGGCCTTCATCCACTGGTGTACAGACTCCCCCTTATAGACCTGCTCAAAATAAGCCAAAATACTCTCTAATAAATCATGGGCTGCTAAGCGGTCTGTCCCCAGGAGACGCACCTCTCTCAGCAGTTCTGTAGGAGTTCCGCTGATGATGATCCTGGCAAATCTTTCGCCTGCTTCCCGGGCACTCTTCTGCCCTGCGGCCACTCCTTCCCGGGCACCATCCTCACCTGCCGGCACTGTTCCTTGGCTTTGTTCGCTGCCTCTAAATATTACCACACGGCACCGAGAGACAATCGTCGGCAGCAGGGAGCGCTGATCCTCTGTCACCAGGAGAAAGATGGTTCCAGGCAGAGGCTCCTCTAAAACCTTCAATAAGCTGTTGGCAGCAGGGGCAGTCAACAGCTCCGGCTGCCGCAAGAGAAAAACCTGGTTCCTGCCTAAATCAGGGCTGTAGCGGAAAAAAGGCTGCCACAGACGTAGCTGATCTATTTTCAGAGAACTTCCATCAGGCCGCACAGAGTGGTAATCAGGGTGTCCTCCCCTCTCCCAGGCCTGGCAGGAAGGGCATAAACCGCAAGGATTACCATCTGCCAGATCACGACAGAGCAGGGCTTGAACAAAAAGCGGCACTATCTCTTCCTTTTCTCTGCACAGGGGGCCAGCCAAAAGATAGGCATGGGCGGATGTACCCTGGCGCAGATCCTGCTGCAGTTGCCGCCCGGCAGTACTGTCACCGAATTTTTGCAAACCCATCACCCCTTTTCTGCTTAGCTCCGCTTGAAGCAAGTCCTTAGTTGGCGTCTGACTCCCGATTATAAAAAGGAACCGCTGAAAAAATATCCCGACCTTACGCCCTCTCGTTTTGAAGCAAGTTCGTTAAAAGGATCCGCCCGGATCCCTGCCGGTCAAGTATTTCAGCACATGCTTCTCAATCTGCTCCTGCACCGACTCAGGCTCACCACTGGCATCAACAACCCTGATCCGTTCCGGGAAACTGTCAGCCAATCTAAGGTATCCTTCTCTGACTCGCCGATGAAAGCTCAGGCTCTCCTGTTCTAAGCGATCCCTTTCTATTTTATCCGCTGAACGCCTGAATCCTTCCTCTGGAGGAAGATCAAGCAGAATAGTGCGAAATGCCCCTAATTTATTTAAAGCAAACCCATTGACCATCCGCAGCCTTTCCAGATCAAGTGAACGCCCATAGCCCTGGTAGGCCAAACTGGAATCCACAAATCGATCGCATAAAACAACCTTCCCAGCGGCTAATGCAGGCAGGATCACCTCATTGACTAATTGGGCACGGGCTGCCGCATAGAGCAAGGCCTCTGTAGCCGCTGACATCTCCTTGTAGCTGGGATCAAGCAACAGTTGACGGATAGCCTCAGAAAGGCGCGTTCCGCCAGGCTCCCGCATTCTAACCACAGGATACCCACGTTTCTCTAAAACATCCTCAGTCAGCTGAATTTGTGTAGTCTTTCCCGCCCCATCAGGGCCTTCAAATGTGATAAATTTTCCTTTGCCTCTGTTTTCCACCATTTCAACTCCCTGCAGCAATCTTGATCAAGCCCCTGCTCTTTCCTGGCCACACACCACCTGCCGTCTCCCACTCTCGCAAAAAACCAATGGCCTCTTCCCCGATTTTTTCCCCCGGACAGATGACCGGAACACCGGGGGGATAGGGAGCGATAACTTCTGCGGCGGTTTTACCCAGAGCGGCATCCCAGGGCACCAGTGTATGGGGTGCGAAATAAGCCTCTCTGGGTGTCAGCACCTGGGTTGGAATGGGCAGTTGTAGGGGATCTGGCAATATGGATCTATCGCTAAGACTTCCTCCTGCACATGCGCCAGCCATTGAGCTCAAAGCCTGATATAGCTTCTCCATGTCTTCTATATCATTTGCCGGCCCCAAGATCAGAATTAGATTTTGGAAATCAGCCATTTCCACCAGTATCCCGCACTCCCGGCGCAGCCATTCGGCAGCTGTAAACCCTGTTATCCCCAGCTCCCTGACATTGATAACCAAGCGGGTAGGGTCATACTCCGCCACACCCGGAACTTGCAGCATTTCGTCCCCCGGGGCTAAGACCCCGTCGATCTGGGAGATCCTCTGGCGCAGCTGCCCGACTTGCCGGACAGCCATCTCCCACTGCCCTTCCTCCTGCTCACACTGATAGCGGGCCACATCCAGGGAAGCCAGCAGCAGGTAAGAAGGGCTGCTGGACTGGACTATACGCAGAGCATCCCGGATTGCGTCCAGGTCATGCTCCCCCTGGCAGTGAAGATAAGCCGACTGGGTGAAGGAACCCAATACTTTATGGGCGCCCTGAGCAGCATAGTCCGCCCCAGCCCTGAGGGCAGGCATTGGAAAAAAGGGGCTTGTCTTAAAATGCGCCCCATGTGCTTCATCCACCAGTACAGTACAGTTATGTTGATGAGCTGCAGCCACCTGCTGCCTGATCTCTCCTGCCAACCCATAGTAATTGGGATGCAGCAGAACAACCAACGCCTGCTCATCGAGA
The DNA here is from genome assembly GCA_002426495.1 of Thermacetogenium sp. UBA5472. GTDB lineage: Bacteria > Bacillota > DSM-12270 > Thermacetogeniales > Thermacetogeniaceae > Syntrophaceticus. The sequence goes on along the minus strand of DIQC01000080.1, from coordinate 9,951 downwards.
GTAGCCAGGGCTTTTTCCAGATCCGCAGTCCTGACTGCCCCGGGCAGCCCCAGTGCCGCATCTGACTCTACAGGAAGATAGACAGGCTGAGCCCCACAGAGGATCAAGCCATGAATAACTGTCTGGTGGCTAGTGCGGGGAAGCAATACCTTGCTTTTGGTGAGGCATTCAGCCAGCAGGACAGCCAAAATGCCGGCACTGGTTCCATTCACCAGAAAAAAAGTCTCTTTTGCTCCAAAATAATCAGCTGCTGCCCTTTGGGCTCCTCCGATAATCCCCTGTGCATCATGGAGATTATCCAAACCCGGCAGTTCAGTCAGATCCAGCTGAAAAACCATCTCTCCCAGCAGTTGGCGCCACTCCGCTAAACTCCCCAACCCCTGCTTGTGGCCTGGGGTATGGCAACTCATATATCCTTCCTGCGCATGGCTGAGCAGGCCTGCCAGTAAAGGCATTTTTACAGAATCATCATCACTACTGTTTATGGCAACCACCCTATTTTCTTCTTCTGCAGTTATTTTACCATATATATTGCACTGCAGAAAAAGGCAGACAAAATAAAAAACGCAAGGCGTCCTGGCACTTGCGCAATGTGTTACCTCTCCGCTGAGATCACAAGAGTGAGATTGAGATATCTGATAAAACTATTTCAGAGCCGTTTTATTCTAAGGCTTCACATAACCCCAAATCCTTTTGAGCCCTTCCTTTATCTCCGAATAGCGGCTGTCCCCCACCCGGGAACGAACAATCTCTTTTTCGCACCGTGTGCAAATAAAGCACCTCGAAACCAAAATTCCCCCTGCAATACCCTTGGGAGGTGTTTCTCCGCAGACCACACAGACGGGCAGCAGAATTCCCTTTTGCCCAGATTGACGCTGCTGAATCCTTCTGTACATAATTAACTTCGCCTCCCCACTATATCTTCTATTATTATACGCAAAAGCCGCATTAACCATCCCTGTAGGAAAAATTCAGCAGAGGCATCTAATTAATGGATTGAACATCCATATGCAGGGCAAGGGCTCTCCTTCGCCTGCTCATTATCAGGGCCATTTCTGTGATTCTTCTTCAACAGCGAGTCACTTCTGTGATCCCTCTTCATTTTCTTGTTCTTTAGATACTCCACTGCCTTTAAATTGGCCATTTGGTGCTGCTCAAAACACTCGTCGCAGAGAAAATAGATAGTACCCCCTATATCTCTTGGTTTGGCATCTTTAGTATTGCAAGCGTAACAATATAAATTATTTCTTGAGAAGTTTTTATTCATAATAACACCCCTCCCCCACTATTGTTTATTTGTTAGCACCATGTGTACTTAACCCTTACCACATAAGCCTGACCTGAGTCTATGGTCCTGCTATGGAAGTTATTCGGCATTTTCCCTGAAATTCCTCCTTCATCCAAACAACTTTATAAATTTTATTAATTATGGCATATTATGCTAGTGAGACAAAAGGGGACATTCCTTTTTTGTCATCTTTTTTCGATGGCTATGGCGCAGTCGGGGCAAACTTGCTCACAGATGCGGCAGGCCTTGCACTTTTCTGGATCAGCAACCACTGTGGGTGTGCCATAGACACCCAGATCCTCTGACCAGCTTAAAGCATCTTCGGGACACTTTTCTCGGCAGAGGCCACAGCCTTTACAAAGCCCGGGAAAGATGCGAAAGATTGCTTTCCCTTTATGAACCTTTTTTTCATTAAACTTGACGGCTGTTCTCGCCATATTCAGGCCACCCCCGTTCCGGTAACCATTTCATAGCCCCTCTCCAGGGCTTTAAAGTTCATCTCCCTGAGCTCGGGGTTTTGTTCGAATTTATAGCCAAGCTTTTTCTCGATGGCCTCTTTCGCCTTCTCTAAGGCCACCACATGGGTGGCGCCGATGACCGCTCCCATGATCAATACGTTGAAAACCCGCGGATGCAGCTCTTGATTGGCTGTTTCCAGAGCGGGAATGGCTAGGATTCGCTGGGCATCTTGGGGGATGTCGTCTTCTACACCCTTGATCCCTGCGTCATAGATAAATACTGTCTCTGGTCCCACATACATACCCACCCGACGCACCGCACGGTCACTTAAAGCGACAACGATATCACCTGTTTTAAACTTAGGTGCTCCGATCTTTTCATCTCCGATCTGCACAAAGGCTATAGAAACTCCACCCCTCTGTTCCACCCCAAAATTGGGGATATAGAGGATCTCTTTTCCTTCCATAGCTGCAGCATCAGTCAGAATCATGGCCACAGACTGCACCCCCTGGCCGCCTTCACCTGCCAGGGCGATCTTAACAGCTTTGCCCATTCCTATCCCTCCTTACCCTGGGGTGTTTTAAATTCACCGGGAGGATACTGGTCAGTCATCTGCTCCTCCAGAAAGGCCCAGGTTTTTTCGGCGTTTGTGCGCCAGTTGGTAGGGCAGGTGGAGAGGGCCTCGACAAAGGAGAAACCTCTCTCATCCATCTGATTTTGTAAAGCATTCTTGATGTATTGTTTGAGCTTACGGAATCTGGCCACACTCCCCCGGGCTACATAGGCACCCTCCTGGGTAATGGCTGAAACCATCTCAGGCCCCATCATGGGGTAGCCGGCCACACCCACATCTCTGCCATAGGGGGTGGTTTCCGTCTTCTGGCCGGGCATAGTCGTCGGGGCCATCTGTCCGCCGGTCATGGCATAGATGGTATTGTTCACTAGCAGCACTGTAATTTTATCATCTCTGGTGGCAGCATTGACCAGATGCTGGGAACCGATGGCATAACCCCCTCCATCCCCCATATAGGCCACAACGATCAGCTCGGGATTCGCCCTTTTAATTCCCACCATCACCGGAGTGGTTCTCCCATGGTGTGTCTGAACTGAGTCCACATTGAAAAAATCCCAGGCAAGAAGGGAGCAGCCAATGTCACAGCCAAAAACAACCCTGTCCTGGATCCCCAGTTCATCGATCACTTGGCCCAGGGCCTTGAGGACCAGGCCGTGCCCACAGCCCGGACAAAACTTATGGGGTTTGCTCTCTAAATTCCAACTTTTTGGTATTTTCGGCAGCACTTCCATCACTTATTCCCCCTCCCCTAGTATTTTTTTTGTATCTGCCACAATCTCTTCCGGGGTGATCCCCACACCAGGGCGCAGGTGTGTCTTGATGGGCACTTCCATACCGTAGAGATTTTCCTTGACAAGTTTCAGCAGTTGACCATAGGCAGACTCCACAACCATAACCTGCTTTGCTTTTGCCGCAGCCTGCCGCAACTCTTCCTGAGGGAAGGGACGCAATGTGATCGGGCGGAAATAGCCCACTTTCTGCCCTTCACCTGCCAGTTCTCTGGCAGCCATAGCCGCAGAGCGAAAGACGATCCCATGAGCGATGAGCAGCAGATCTGCATCATCGGTGTTGAATTCCTCATACTCGGTGATCTCTGGGGCATTTTCTTCAAACTCTCTGATATTCTTGCTCAGCACATCGAACAGCTCTTCTTCGGTATTGTAAGTGTTGCGAAGGTGAGCAGGCGGGCGGTCTTCACCTGGTGTGCCCGGTTTTCCTACGAAGGATTCTGTAGGAACCATTTCTATGCCCTTTGCTTGTGGATCATAGAGCACCAGAGACTCCCGCATTTTGGCCTGATAGCCGTCAGCTAAAACGAATGTTGGAAAGCGATACTTCCAGGCAGTATTGAAAGCTTTAATTGTATAGTCAAAAAGTTCCTGATGGGATGATGTAGAATACACTATGCGCAAACCCTCCCCATTGCCCCCGAAACAGGTCAGGGTTACTTCCTGCTGTGAATAGATAACTGTGGCTGTGGAAGGCCCACCCCGCTGCTGGATCACCACAACTGTAGGGATACGCATTGCTTCAGCCATAGACATGGGTTCTTGCATCAACACATTGCCCGGCCCAGCAGTCGCAGTAAAGGCCCGCCGTCCGGCAAGCACCCCGCCCACAGTGGTAAATCCGGCGGAAAGCTCGTCCTCTGTCTGCAGAAACCTTTTGTCGTACTTGGGAGCCAGCCGTGTCCAATACTGCATGACCTCATTCTGTGGAGTAATGGGATAGCCGTACATTATCTCAGCATCAGCGGCGAGAGCAGCCCAGGCGACAGCTTCATTGCCGGTCATAAAGGCCTTTTGCTCTCCTTTAATCGGTTTTTCCCCCACTATTTAACACCCCCTGTGTTTGGCTAATTGATAACTTACAACTTAATAACAAACTGACAGTATTACCATTACCAAAAGGCTTCCGGTAAATACCGATGCAGCACCCACACCGGATGCCCATACCAATCAGTCTCTCCGACCCCGGCAGCCAACTGCTCCATAACCGCAGTAGCCACAACAGGCAGTCCCAGAACAGCTGCGGCCTCAGTGACTATTTGGGCACCCCCCCGCACAAAGTCCAGATCTGTTTCCCCCCCTAAATGGGAGTTATTGATCAGACCATCGACTTTATTGAGTAAGCGCACATGTTCAACGATAGCGGAAACACTGGAGGTCATCGGCCGAGCGATATTGATCACAGCATAGACTTTCAGGTCCGGCTCCTCAGCTGCCCCCTCTACCAGGTTGAGTACCTGAGCCCCGAAAGTCCCATAGCCGATATCAAGGATCACATCACCGGGGTGGCGCAGACAGAAGCGCACCTCAGGTTTGAGAATATTTCCCGTTTCCCCCAGCCCGATCAGCTCATCTGTATCCCAGGCCAGAACAGAAACCCCTTTTGGCTCCAGTGTCTTCTTCAAAGGCCTTAAAGTATAGCATGGCTCCACAAGGTCAAGATCGACAAGGGTAACCTTCCTGCCCAGGCCAGCAAGCTGTACTGCCCGGTTGACTGCATTTTCACTTTTTCCGCTGGCATATTCTCCGATATACGCCTCCAGCACAGGCTGTAGAAAGTGCTCCTGCTTCATTTACCCCATCTTCTTCATCCGAATTATTATTTCATAAACTCGATCATTGTTTTGCGGATCTAAATCTCTAACCATGTACACTGCACTACTGATAAATAACTCAATTATGGCTATTCACTACCAACAGCATTTCCCTAGGATTATATAACAAATATGGAATAAGGGTCAAGAATAGCCGATAACTTCTTTTTATCAGCCTGCCACAGCCTTCAAAGCGATCAGCAGCAGGAAACCGGGAAGGCCTAATAACCCCACTGTCAAGGCGCTAATCAGATTGACCCCGAGGAATAAATTCGGAATGAAATTAACTAAAAAAAGAAAAAGACCCCCCAGAATTATCCGCAAGCCTATTTTAAAGAATAGGCCAAGGGGCTTCCAGAAAGCCTGTCCGACAAAAAACAACAACAACAGAATAAACAGCACCCCTAAGATAGTGCCGACCATCCATTCTCCTCCTCCTTAGCTATCCTTATCTTTCATCTTCTTCCACAAATATTCGTAACGTTTTTCTGCGGCTTGAAGAGAAAGAATGGCAAAGTCGACCAGATCAGGCTCTGTGACCTGTTCAAAATAGCTGCGTGCAGCCAGCCATTCATGGTGTGCATCTGTTAGAGCCTGGTATTCGTCATTATACTTGTTCGGTTCCTCATCCTTGCTAGTGCGGAACACCTGAGTAAGAGAACGGTTTGGGTTGTTAAGCCAGTCGCTCATTTTCGAACACCTCCCCTGGCAAGCTCAAATTTCTCTATTATTATATGTACCAAAATCAAAAACTTGCCGATAGAGAGGTTTTTTATTCCATTTTTATGCCAAAGATGCCTGGGTTACCAGGCCATTATTAGATTTCCCGTCTTTCTAAAAGGGATCTGCTCAGTGTTGCGGTATCCGCAAACTCCAAATCACCTCCCACAGGAAGCCCATGGGCGATCCTGGTGACCTTGCCTACTAGAGGCCTTAACAACTGAGCAAGGTAAAGTGCTGTCGCTTCCCCTTCTACATTAGGATTAGTAGCGATGACGACTTCCATTTCCTTAATCGAGTCTTTGTCTTTGGAGACACGTTGGAGAAGCTCATTGATCTTCAGGTCATCAGGACCAATCCCATCCATAGGGGAAAGTGCCCCGTGCAAAACATGATAAACCCCGGAAAACTCCCTGGTCCGTTCGAAAGCGATAATATCCCGGGGCCACTCCACAACACAAAGCAAAAACTGGTCACGCCTTTCGTCCTGACACAGCTCACAGGGGTCTTTGTCGGTCAGGTTGCCACAGACAGAGCAGAAAAATATCTTTTCCCTGGTCTCTAAGATAGCCCTGGCCAGCCCTTCAGCCTCTCCTTTTGGTGCATGCAGAAGATGAATGGCCAGCCGCTGAGCGGTTTTCGAACCGATACCCGGCAGTTTTTTCAAGGCTTCAATAAGTGCTGCCAAAGAACTGGGATAAAGCTGCAAAATCTATCACCTGCTTTTCTAAAAACCATTTCTAAAAGTCTTTTCTAAGGCCTTTACTAAAACCCCGGTATTTTCATCCCGCCGGTCACTTTCTCCATTTCCTGTGCCGCTCTTTCCCGAGCATTCCTCAAGACATCATTGACAGCAGTCAAAACTAGATCCTCCAGCAGTGTGGGATCATCCGGATCAGCTGCCGCAGGATCAATGTGTATCTCCACCAGTTCCTGCTGACAGTTGGCCACCACCTTCACCGCACCACCACCGGCACTTGCTTCCATAGTAATATCAACAAGTGATTCCTGGACCTTGGCCATCTCTTTTTGCATTTTCTGTGCCTGCTTCATCATCTTCTGCATATTCCCAAAACCCATTATTACTCACCATCCTCCATTTTTTTAATAACCTTACCATTAAAAAGGCTTAATGCTATATTTAATAATTCATTATCCTGATCCTGCTGTTTCTGATCTGCTTTAGCAACTTTTTTGGTATTTTTCCCGGACATTTTGGCTGCCACCTGCTCAGGGCCTGCCCCTCTCTGCTCTTTTTCTACGGCAGGAGAACCCTTTCCCTCATCTAAACCCACCTCCAGTTGCAGTGAACAGCCGGACTGCTGCAGGCTTTCTTTGATGGCATTAAGATTATCCTCCCTTATGATCAGATCATAACAGAATGGGGGCGCCAGAAGCAGGATGCTTTTCCCCTTTTTCGCCACTTTGCATTGAGGTAAAACACTGGACAGAATAGGCTGTTTTTCCGCACTATTGATGAGATGATTATGAATTGTTCTCAGATCTGGTTCTGGACCGACTGGTTCTGGACGATCTGGTTTTGGACCGGCGGCTGCGACCTTTTCCGGAGAGGGCAAAACTTTTTCCTTTTTCTGTTGTGCTGTCCCCGGTAGCCCTTGCCACTCCTGCCCACCGGCTCGAACCCGGCCTTCTTCAGCTTGGCCAGCATTTTTTTGAGGAACCTGACGCTGCCTGCCGGCCGCTGCCCCTTGAGGCTTTCCACCCTGTTTAATAACAGGTGGACTGGGATGAGCGGTTGCAGCCTGTTCCCTGACTCCAAGGTCGGCCTTGCTACTGGTTTTGCTGCTGGTTTTGCTTCTGGTTCTGTTATGGAGCAAGTTTTCCTCTGTTTGCTCCATAACATCGGACTCACCTGTCAGCCGCAGCAGTGCCAGTTCCAGGAGCAGATCTGGCCTGGAGCTGTGCTTCATCTCCCCCTCTACAAGGGCAATCCCCCGCAGCAAACGGGCATAAAACATACGCTGCTTTTGATCTGTATTCTTGCCAAAGATCAGTTCACGCAGGCGATCAGCCAGCTGCAAAAGCAGCTGCCGCGGATCAACCCCTCGAGAAAAGATGGTCTCCAGTTGCTGAAGAACCCCTGGCACATCCCCTTGGGCAGCCGCAGTTATGATCATCTCTAATTCCTCATCCCCCAGTGCGCCTGTCAGCAGTTCTACGTCCTGACGGGTTATCTGTCCATCGGCAAAACTTGCGGCCTGGTCCAGCAGTCCCAGGGCGTCACGCAAAGCACCACTTGCCTGGCGGCTGATCAGTTCCAGGGCTTCATCCTCAACAGACCAGTTCTTTGCCTTGGCCACTTCACCAAGGTGATCTTTAATCAGAGAGCAGTTGAGCCGCCGAAAGTCAAAGCGCTGGCACCTGGATACGATTGTCAAGGGAACCTTGTGGGCTTCAGTTGTAGCCAGGATGAATACAGCATGAGCAGGGGGTTCTTCCAGTGTCTTTAAAAGGGCATTAAAGGCCTCTCCAGTCAGCATATGCACCTCATCAATAATATAAACCTTATACCGCCCCCCACTGGGAGCCATACCCACCTTTTGCCTGAGATCACGGATCTCCTCGATCCCCCGATGGGATGCGGCATCCATCTCGATGACATTGAGAGAAACCCCTTTGGTAATGCTCTGGCAGGAAGGACAGTTGTCGCAGGGCTCACCGCCCACCAAGGATTGGCAGTTGAGGGCTTTAGCCAGGATGCGGGCTGTGCTAGTTTTCCCCGTTCCTCTGGGGCCGCAGAAAAGATAGGCATGGGCGATCCGCTCCACCTGCACAGCATTTTTTAAAGTGCGGCAGACATGCTCCTGCCCAATGACCTGACTGAAATTTTGCGGGCGCCATTCCCTATATAAAGCCATCTGTTCCACCTTAAAGCCCCCCTCACCACCAACGACCAACAACTAAAATTAAAGGCCGTGCACCTGACTTCGAATTATACCTTCCGGGCGTTACCGGTACAGTTAGCTCGATTCAGGCACTCCCGCGGCACCCAGGATGACCCACTTACCGCTGCTTCCTTCCGGACCTGACGGGGTTCGTGGGATCCTGCTGCGTGGGACCCAAACGTCTTCACCACTTATACCGGGCAGCCCCACAAGGCTAACCCTCGGACAGGAATTCGACCCCGCTATAGCGGACTGCGGGTAACAGGGAACCGCTACCTCCCCATCTAGCACGACCAAAGTTTATTTTCATAATGATAATAATGGTGCGCCCAAAGGGAATCGAACCCCCAACCTACAGATCCGAAGTCTGTCGCTCTATCCAATTGAGCTATGGGCGCTGGACATATATATATGGCGGAGAGAGTGGGAT
>DIQC01000080.1:555-765 GCA_002426495.1 Thermacetogenium sp. UBA5472 | reverse complement strand
TCGACCAACTCAGCCATCTCTCCGCGCTGCTCGCTATATTATATCACCTTTTATACAACAAGAAAAGGTACAGAACTGACTGCGAATCATGAAACGCAGGGACGATTCTCGCGGCTCACTCTGATTTAATACCTTTTGTGCATAAAAGCATAACAAAAAGACAGCCTTGCTGTCAACCCGTGAGACGCGAGACGCGGGGACGGTTCTCGC
>DIQC01000080.1:0-351 GCA_002426495.1 Thermacetogenium sp. UBA5472 | reverse complement strand
GCGTCTCACGGTGACTGTCACCGTAAACCTCAGTTTCTCTTTTGCATCTGTGGCAGTAGTCATATGCCATCATAACTACCCGATCCGCTTTCATAGATATTGCCCTCAGGTCATAGATGGAAGCTAAGTGAGAAGGCGACTCCACAGGTGGGATAACGCAGACATCGAGCCTTTTGTTTTGCGGCAATTCCTCTTGTGGGAAGCAGGGGGACGGTCCTTTTGCTTCCTCTTCTTTTTTGCTTCCTTCGTAACCCCTATCACCATAACCGTCCCGAATGATCGAACCGCCCAGGTGTTACCCCGTGATCAATTCGGCCAAATATGATAGTATTGTTTTAGTAAAATAAGTTA
>DIQC01000059.1:64476-64825 GCA_002426495.1 Thermacetogenium sp. UBA5472 | reverse complement strand
CTCCCATGTAGGGAGCGACATTTGCTCTCTTGTGGGTGTTTAACATATTTTAGATTTCAATCCACGCTCCCATGTAGGGAGCGACAAGTACAAAGGAAGAACGGGCGGCAGACTATCAGAATTTCAATCCACGCTCCCATGTAGGGAGCGACTGAATAAAAAGGGCATTGGAATTGCGCTTATAGGATTTCAATCCACGCTCCCATGTAGGGAGCGACAGATTGCTGCAGCTGCTGGTATCGTGTGGAACTGATTTCAATCCACGCTCCCATGTAGGGAGCGACGTTGGTTTATTATCCAAAATTAGGCTTTTAATGATTTCAATCCACGCTCCCATGTAGGGAGCGAC
>DIQC01000059.1:63602-64290 GCA_002426495.1 Thermacetogenium sp. UBA5472 | reverse complement strand
TTCAATCCACGCTCCCATGTAGGGAGCGACAATGAAAAATATATTTATACACCGATTCAAATGATTTCAATCCACGCTCCCATGTAGGGAGCGACCCTCGTTGTTAAATGCTAGGTAATCGCTAAAAGTATTTCAATCCACGCTCCCATGTAGGGAGCGACCCGTAAAATAAGCCCTTCCGGGGCTTGGTTATAATTTCAATCCACGCTCCCATGTAGGGAGCGACCCACCTCCTCGTGTTCCTCCAGAGTTTGCGCTACAATTTCAATCCACGCTCCCATGTAGGGAGCGACACAGCTACACCAAGAGCACTAACAGCAACATCAGATTTCAATCCACGCTCCCATGTAGGGAGCGACTTTCTGATCCTGAGCCATGCTGGAGCGGGAGAAAATTTCAATCCACGCTCCCATGTAGGGAGCGACTTTCCAGCACTGTTGCTAAAGTTGCCTGCGTTGCATTTCAATCCACGCTCCCATGTAGGGAGCGACGGTCAGGATCGTAAATGGTCACCACCGGGAAGCAATTTCAATCCACGCTCCCATGTAGGGAGCGACTAGAGATATTTACAGCCTGACTCCCGGAGCAAGAATTTCAATCCACGCTCCCATGTAGGGAGCGACGAGAAATAAAGAGGCTCGAAATGCAGCTTGTGAATTTCAATCCACGCTCCCATGTAGGGAGCGAC
>DIQC01000059.1:17033-63401 GCA_002426495.1 Thermacetogenium sp. UBA5472 | reverse complement strand
ATTTCAATCCACGCTCCCATGTAGGGAGCGACATTGCACAGCCCCGGCTAGACAGTATCAGTACAATTTCAATCCACGCTCCCATGTAGGGAGCGACGTATATCAAAGAGTAAAATGCAAACCTGGAGAAAATTTCAATCCACGCTCCCATGTAGGGAGCGACAGCAAAAATAACCAAAAAATACGTCCAATTCATGATTTTTTGGCCATTTTAACATACTTATTTATAAATCCTATCACTCCTATCTAATGTTTTATCTTTTCACAAATGATTTTTTACTATATCACGGTGCGAAAGCTCTAGCATTTTGTGTTCACTACACATTCGCACTATATTATAAGTGTATCCTCAACACCAAAGGACTCTTTTGCACCTATATGAACAACCTTGTTTTTATAATTATTCCCTAAATAATAAAACCGCAAGCTATCTGTATTTTTATCAATAATTTGCTCAAGTTTATGCTGCACCTCACGGCATTTTGCTGCATCTAGTACACACTCAAACACCGATTTTTGAACACGTTGGCCATAATTCACACATTGCTTCGCGACCTGGCGCAAGCGTTTCCTTCCAAATGGTGTTTGTGTATTTACATCATAGGTTATAAGCACTAGCATTTAATCACCTACTTCCACATAAACGGAGGATATCCGTCCAAATCGCCACGAATAAACCTAGCCAATAGCATAGCCTGCGCATAAGGCACAAGTCCCCATTCCAATTTTTCTTGTAAAAATGGATGTGTAATTTTCTCCTGTTTTCTAGTTTGCCAAGCTTTTAAGATAGTTTTTATTGTCTCATCATCTATAATAACTGCACCGTTTTCCTTTTGAGTAAAACCGTTTGTGTTTACTTCTCTTTTATTGATTAACGAAATGACAAACCGATCTGCGTAAACCGAGCGTAACTCCTCCATCATATCAAGAGCAAGTGAAATCCGCCCTGGTCTATCCCTATGTAAAAATCCCACATAGGGATCAATTCCAACTGTTTCTAGTGCTGCTGCAACATCATGTGCCAAGAGCGTATATACAAATGACAACATTGCATTAACGTTATCAAGAGGGGGACGTTTATTCCGAAAGTGAAAATAAAAGTATTCCTTTTGTTGAAGAATTAAATCATCAAATACGCTAAAATACTGTGAGGCAGCCTCCCCCTCATAACCTCGGAGTTGTTCCAAATTCTCACTTTGTTCAACTAATTTCAGAGAATTTGCAATGGTTTTAGAAACTCCTTTCAACTTATCAACATTAAGTCTTACTGCATAGTCACGAGTTGCACGTTCAATTACCCAACGGGCATTGTAAATCTTTCCCATAATAATATTTCTGGCAATTTTATTGCTATCCTCTATGTTGTCTGAAAGCCTATATTGGGTTTTTCTTAAAGTAACATTACCTCTAACCTCACCAACTATCCTTGCGAGGAATTCACCACTTTGTTTCACAAAGCTTAATGCAATATTACGTTTTGCACATGCACCCATTAAAGCTGGACTTGAGCCGGTATAACCAAAGGCAACGATGCCTTCAAGATTATGTAATGGAATTCTCAAGAGTTCTGTTTTATCTTTTAAAACTACAATATTTTCTCCATCCAATGATAAATAAGTATTCGGAGAAGTAACATAAAGAGTATTTAATAGCTTTCTCATTCTTTCATCTCCGTCTCTAAAAGATTTTTCTTGATATAATTCATGACAGAGAGATTTTTACATAGCTTTGGCATACAAATCTCAGTAAGCGAACAGGCTTTACATCTTTTAGATATCTTGACTTTAGGGGTATACCTTCTATCATACAATTCATGCATTTCTTTAAATATAGTTTTTACACGCAAACGCAGATCAGCATCAAGTACAATTTTCAGCCTGCGTTTTATTTCTCCATAGAACAAAAATGCTTCGGGAATATGACATAAAAGCATTTCCTCAAGACACATAGCCTGTGCACATAGTTGCAGAACATCTGCTTCATTTTCCTTTGGTTTTCCCCGTTTATACTCTACAGGAACTGGCTTATAGGTTCCATTCCTACCAAATATATTCACCCCATCCGAAGCCCTATGCAGTTCAACAACATCACAAGTACCGGTTATTCCCAGGGTACGCGAAAAAATTCCCATACCACGGGAAACAATTAAATCCCCACGCTTTTCCTTTATGGTGTTATCATGGGTTTTCTCATGAAGAATTTGGCCCTCAATTGTGCGTAAGTTTTCTTGCCATTGTTGTTCAATGTGTATTAACGCCCACTGACGTTTACAAAATGCAAAGTGCTGTATCCCAGACAACAATAAAAAATCGTCCTCTTTATATTCCATCATATATTTCTGGGATTAGTCCGTCTAATGTTTCAAGGGAAATATCATAATCCTCAATGCTTTTTGGAGTTTCAACGCTTGGTACAATCCGTAAACTTCTATGTACCTTTGCAGAAGAGTATTGGCCCATCTGTGAATTGTGTTTCCACCAATATAATTTACAAACCTCCATACTGCCATCAGGACGAGCGGAGGAACAATCGTTCTCAAAAAGGCTAATTAACGCTTCCTTAATAAGGTCACTATCCTCTTGACTAAAACCGGTTTTTGTCGCTAGTTGTGTATTAATGCTTCCATACACCACATAAACACCAAACTCGACCCTATGCTTCATCCCCATTGTATCAGGACTTTTCTTATCAGGGTCTTTCTGCGTTTCGCCGTTAACACTTTTTGTAATTTGCATACTTGATATTTCAATTGGCGAAACACTTACTGCTGAATGAATTGAAACTGGACCTCTTATGCCTATTGAAACTGAATTATCCTCCGCACCCTTCTTAAATGCAAAAACTTGCCCAAAGCTTCTGACATCAATCCATTTCTCGCAAGCTATTTTGGCATATTGCTTTTTGTCTTTGCTTGATTTTTTAAGCTCTGCACAGCCATCAGCCCTATCCTTTAAACTTCTAAATTCATCTGATCTTCTTTCATCAGATTGAACAAATATTTTTTGGCCCATATCCTGTAAGCGATTGCGAATTTTCCTTTTGATGCAAACATCAGAAATTTCGCCAAAACCATCGTAATTTTCTCTCGGGCGATTTCCATTTAAAGGATCTCCATTCGGATTTGCGTTTTTCACAGAAATAATAACTGCAAAATCAATCTTGTTTACAAAATTACTCATGTCCATTCTCCCCTTCGTTTGTTTTTGCTAATTTCTTTTTTGCATTTTCTTCGATTCTTCTATTTTTCTCATCAACAAAAATTTGCCTTTGACAATAATATCCCAGAATATAACTATCCTCTAATTTCTTTGTGCTTATAAACTCCTCGAAAGGAAGCATAGAATTGACCCTCGTCATTAGTTCCGTCAAACTTGTACCTTTCGAACCTAGTCTTGCTATATATGGGTTTAGTTTATCTGTAATGATACCCCATGTTTTACAGGGGTGAAGCTTAAATTGATGCATTAATCTTTCTGCATTAGTTTCTCTTTTCTCCCCTGCCGTATATAAAGCATATTCTTCAATTTGCTGTGCAATCGCTAAAAGTCTGCCAAAAATATAACTTCTGTCAGTCTGATTTTCATCAAGTGACATCTCCCATACCTCCTTAAATTTATCGTATCGATATTTTCTTACCAAGGCACAAGTTATTGTTAACGCCTTCTGCCATTCCCAATTTTCCATTGAGACTGGATTTGATGCACGATTTACTGCTGCACTGACAATATCATAAGGCAATTTTGCTCCATCAATAATACATGGTAATAGTCTTTCGATTGTTGCTTTTAATAAAGACTCATTTAATTCAAGGTACTTTTTATTTGTTTTATTATTTAGCCTTGCATTTCCAAACGCAATAATAGCTATATCTTTAGGCGAAGGAGCTCCAATAAAAGTAATGTACTTAAATTTAGGTTTTCCTTTCTCGTCAAACCCATCAGGGACTCTTTTATATGTGTGCCGCCAACTACAAGTCCTATGCCAATTCTTAATTCTATTTAGAAAATCCACACCATTAAGTTCACGATAATAGGTTATAGATAATCTCCCTGTTGTTGCGGCATCCAGCCCAATTATTGCAATTTCAGCCTTAGTATCTAAGTCACACCCGTAACCAGCAATAGCCCTGTTAAGTCTCCCTGCAAATTCCTTTTCTGTTGAAACTATATGTGTTTCTTCTTTTCCGAATATACTATCTTGTGTATCTTCTAGAATCTCGGGAATATCTTGGTTTTTGGTACCCCAAGCAACAATAACTTTTTGCCCCTCTTTTGGATTTCCAAACTTCTGTCCCTGCATATCAATAAGCCATTTTAAAGCGTTATGTGCCTTTTGCGAGGTTTCGTACCCAACACTCACAACTTGTGTTTTATCCGCAAACCGTCCTCGATAGGTAAAACCAATATCATCATTTGCCGAAATCAACTTTGCCTTATCTGCTGTGTTTCTAACTTTTGCAGGATGTTTTTGTGAACAAGGAATTTCTTGCCCTTTTACATAACACAAATCTACATCCTCTTGAAGCCTTAAATAGTAATTTATATAGCTTTCATAAACCTCCGGATCAAGCCACACAGCTGATTCAGCTTCACTAGGAATTTCCACTCTAAATCTTATAAAAGCCTCACTCTGGGCAACCGCTCCCATCTTCACCTTTTGGGCAAGGATACCGTTATCATCACATACCAATATCTTCTGCCCTATCAAATCCGAAATAAGCACTTTCTTTCTTAAATAGTTTAAAACTGCACTGACTTTTCTATTGCAATAAGGTGAATTGCACCAGCCCTCAAGTTGCTCCATGTACTTAGGGTAGAACTCTTCGCCCTTTTTTTTTGCCACATAATCGGCATAATCGCCTGCAACATATTGCAATTTATCACAAAGTGGGTGCGGCGCATTGTTACTGCTCCTCGTTGCAGAATCCTCAGTTACAGAAATAATCGTAACCGCCTCGTCTTTTTCGAGCGCTCTTGCCCTTAGGAAATTTCCATCTTTATTAAGAACAATCTCTATCTGTGCATTTTGGGTTGAATGGGCAATAGGAAGAAGCGGAATTCTCTCATCTGTTCCTACAACACCTACTTCACTCTTGCAGTTCTCATAAGTATCATAAAGTTTCTGGATCCAGCTCAATTGTCGCTCCCTCCTTATCAAATTCCGCATATCCACTGAAATTATTTTCATCAAACACTTTAGGCTTCATTGATGAAAGCTCACGTTTTATGGTGCATTCATCAGGTTTCAAGAATTTGATGTACCCGTTGTTCATTACTGGTGTCCAAAGCCTTGCTATTAGCCTATCTTGTCCTGTCTCATCAGGATAATCAAAACCATGGAACATCAGCCCAAATGAAAGTGCCCCATAATTGTCATAAGCACCCTCTCCCTCACCAAATTTACAGGGTTCAACATATCCCTGACACTCCCTGGTTCCTAAAAAAACATCTCGTCTGCCACCACGACTAATCATTCTTTTAGCGATTAGATAATGCTTATTCTCATTTCGATCCTGCTCTAAATTTGGGCGATTATAATTCCACACAAAATGAGCCCTTACTTGATATTCAACATTTGTTAGATATGTGTAAATAGAAAGGGTGTTTCCTCCACTAAAATTAACTGGACGTATGCCCTGGGATTGGGTTTTTATCGAATTCATAACCCTGACCTCATCAATTATCCATATTAGTGTTGGCTTCCAATATACACTCTCGAGTATTCCTTTAAGCGCTTGATATGTTGGTACTTGATATGAAAATTTCTCCCCGCCAATTCTATTGATAGGATCGCTAAAAAGTGCATATCGCCCGCTAACTTTAAATTCAACAATATTTTTTCTTTTCATTTCCCTCACCCTCCTCAGCAATTACAGAATTCCATTGGGGCCTTATCAAATGTCACCCCCACATCTTTTTTGTAAAATTCATCCCTAAGAGCCAGTATTGCACCACCTTTTAAACCAATAAGTCCTCCCATTTCTTCGAGTTTTCTTTTATCTGTTTCAAATAAATTTACTGAAAACTGTTGTGCCCTCTTTAGATACTTTTTTAATTCACTTAAATTACATTCACCATTTATTAGGGTTATAAGTTTCTTGCCATCTCTATATGGAACAATTACACCTGTAGTGTTCTGGTCAATCACCTGAAAGTTATTCCCTGCAGTTTTAAAGGCTTGTTTTAACATCAATTTTGATTTGTAACCATTTCTGCTATAAAAAGCATTAGCTGCCTCATGATTTCCTGACAATAAGTCATACATTGATTTATCGCTATTGGGCTTCGATAATGTGTAGTTCATCTGTTTCCTTCTATTATAGAAATAATACTGATAATACCTTTCCATAGCCTTTTGGGAAAGCAAATCATTGTCAAATACAGCTGGATTCTCCTTAAATTCATCAAGAACTCTCCGAGTACACTCTTGTCCCTCTTTGATATCCACTAACTTACTAACATTCTCTCCCTCAACATTAACGATATAAACATCGCTGCATGGGTTTTCTCCATGACGATTGCATCTCCCGGCGGCCTGTGCAATACTATCAAGTCCAGCAAGAGAACGCACAACACACCCAAAGGATATATTAACTCCAGCTTCTATTAATTGGGTGCTAATACAAATTACTCTCTGATGGCCCAACCTCTTCCTCATATCGTTAAGGATCTTCATCCTATGGGAGGGGCACATATTCGTACTTAAATGAAAAATTAAGGACTGCTTTTCCTTAGGTAAATCAGTATCAGCCTTCTTTAACTCATTAAAAACTTCTTTCACATAATTCTTAGTATTCAAAATCACCAATACGCTTTCTACCTGGTCCATCGTATCTAGAACAAAATCCTTTAGCGCAGCTGCACTGTAACCACCAATAAGCCTTTTATCAACCAAATTCACACGTTTAAATTGTTCGAATTTACCATGCATATCCGAAATCATATTGGGATTTTCACTTAGTTTTAACGGCATTTCTGTTTCTGATAAAAGTGGTTGTGTTGCTGTGCAAAGTACAATTGTTGCATGGCAAATATCGGAGAGGAAATTAATTGCACTATTAAACATATTAATGCATTTAATAGGAATTGCCTGAATTTCGTCAAATATTATAATGGAGTTTGCGAGGTTATGCATCCGCCGAGCGCCTTGTGTTCCTCCACTAAATAAAGTATCAAGGAACTGCACCATTGTTGTAAGAATAATAGGACTATCCCATCTCTCAGTTAAAAGCTTATACTCATCTTGCTCGTCATCATTGTCGTTGCCGTTGTCAACAACAAGATTTGAATGATGTTCCAAAATCATATCCTCATGGCCCAAAATATCCTTTATCTCCTTAGCGTTTTGATCGATTATTGTAGTAAAGGGAATAATGTAAAAAATTCTATCCTTATTAAATTTCTTTGCGTGCTCAAGCGCATATCGCAAGCTGGAAAGTGTTTTTCCCCCACCTGTTGGTACTGAGAGTTGATATATTCCTGGACTATTTTCCCCAAAGTTCCTACAGGATATGGAAACTTCTTCCCTCAATAAATCTATTTTACTAAGTTTTGGATAGCCTTTTAGTTTAGTCTCCAGTACATCTGCCAGTTCATTCCATAAAGCTGATTTATCAATACTCTGTTTCTGCTGCTTACCTTCCATAAATGTATATGTATCGTATCTATCTGCATCAATAACACAACTAAAAAGGTACTTTTCCAGCATTCCAGTAGCAAACTGTCCAAATTTAGCCGAGCTATCTATCTTGTTTATTTTATTCAAAGTAGCTCTTATCTCTTCTTTTGCTTTATTGAATAGATCGTTAATGTACTCCATCTCCATACATTCTTCCATAAAATTAGACAACGCTTCAGCATAAAATATTTTTTTATCCGTATTCATTTTATTCGTAAATATATCAATACCGCCAAGGTCTAAACAATCTATAAGTCCACCATGATGGGAACAAATAGCTAGGGAAATAAGCTGTGCTGTAAGTCTTTGGTATGGATCGGGGTTGGTCGTATTATAAAAATTATCATAAATAAGCTTTGCACCAGGTGTAGAGTGGTTGATTGTCCCCCTAAGGGATTTGTCATTGGGGTGCTTCGAACAGTAGCGTATATAAGAATCAAATTTCTCTGTTTCCTTACCCATATCATGGAGAGTTCCTATTAATTCTCCTGTCGCAGCAAGTGAAATTTTCGCACCATATTCCATAGACATTGTAGAAACATTATGTAAATGTTCCTTTACACTTTGTTCCTTTAAATTTTTTGGATTAATGTGAGCGCAAAACATATATTCTCCCCATTGTTAATCGATTTTATAGTAAAAAACAACTATATCAGTCACCAAACTACAACCATCTATTCTTCAATTTTCCATTACATTCTATAAAAATACATAAAACCCTCCACCTTTTCACTTATTTGTTTATTTTCTCGTAAAGATACGACACCTGGGGTAATCGTACGTACAAACTCGTATACGACTCCTGATAAACCTTATCTCTCATAGTAGAGAGGCAAAGTCCCCGTCTTGGAATGTGATAACCTACTAGCAGACATACGAAAGATGGACAACACCTTCCGAGTAAGACATACTTTTTGGTTTTTTCTTCAACATGAGTTGTCAGTTCAAGGACCAGTGTACATTACAATAGCTTACCTACAAGGAATTTAACATAGGAGAGTTCCATTGCTGTTATTACTGTTACTATTCGCTATAATTTCCATAATGTCCTGCTAATAATTGCCGTTTTAGGGCCAAATATGGCAGTTGAAATATTGTGGACCATACCAATTACGTTACTGAGTCTGATTTCCTTTCCCTGCAATCGATACCTAATCAATCTTGAATAACCCCTGCTTATTTATCACGCCCTGGATTCCAGAATACGCGGCAGCGAAGTGGGCTAGATACCTTGGCGTATCCCTAAGTGGTACTACAGCTGGAAGGACAGGAAAGAACAGCGACAAAAAGAAGTGGATGAGTACAAGAAAATGATCAAAACGA
This sequence comes from Thermacetogenium sp. UBA5472, assembly GCA_002426495.1. Lineage (GTDB taxonomy): Bacteria > Bacillota > DSM-12270 > Thermacetogeniales > Thermacetogeniaceae > Syntrophaceticus. Next base: position 54,401 of record DIQC01000059.1, on the reverse strand, counting down.
TATTTCAAGACAGCAATTGAACCTATGGTGTGGATGTATTTGTGGCGAGCTAAGAAAGCGTGGCAAAACGGCTTCTTATTACCGTGTTAAGGGTTTTATGGACGATATGGGACTTCAGTCTATCCATAAGCGCAGGCGTCAAAAGTCCCTTACAGACAGCCGTAAAGCGCGCGGGGATGGATATATCTCAACCTAGTTAAAGACTTAGAAATAACGGAACCATTTCAAACTGTATCCAGTGATATTAGTTACATCCGCACAGAAAGCCCTTGAAATACCCTGCATCACAACAACCACTGAATGACATGCGGAGCACCTGGATATAAATAAAGAGGCGAGCTTTCATTTATACGGCTTGCCCCTTTTTGAGTTTAAATAAGCAATGCAGCTAACTTACTTCTAATCCTACCCCTTCACCCTCCCCTTCGCCAACTCATCACACCTCTCATTGTAGTGGTCGCCTGAATGCCCTGCTACCTTGCTCCACTCCACAGTGTGGATCTTTGTCAACCTGAGCAACTCTTCCCAAAGATCTCTATTTTCCACAGGTTTTTTCCCCGCAGTCTGCCAGCCGTTTCTCTGCCACTTATCGATCCATTCTTTTATAAAGGCATTGATCAGGTAGGCACTGTCAGAGTAGAGGTTCACTCGGCATGGTTCTTTTAATTGTTTCAGCCCTTCGATAACTGCCATCATTTCCATGCGATTATTTGTTGTGTGCTCCTCTCCCCCGCTGATCTCCTTTTCGTGGTTCTTGTAGAGCAAGACCGCTGCCCACCCTCCGGGGCCTGGATTCCCTGAGCAGGCGCCATCTGTATAGATTGTTATTTCCTTCATAATTAACCTCCCATTTATGAACCTTGCCCAATTAACGATGCAGGTCGTATCCTCTATTAAATACTATAACTAGTTTATAAAAAGGTCAGCTGATGTCTACTTTGCTGATATCACTGGCATCAGCACTGATGTTATGTAAACAAGAATAATATTCTGCTTGAGAAAACCCCTTTTTTGCTGCCAACATCTCGTCACGGAGAGCGGCATAGTTATTCCTGCAGGTCAATTATGTCAGCATTTCCCCAACCTTGGGTTCCGGTGCTTCTGGTTCCTGGTCAATTATGCCAACATTCGCAACCACTGACCTGGTAACCATAATCTTTGAGGAAAACTACTTCTATCTTTCCAGGCATGTTTCCTGCCAATAAAAAAACCCTAAGCACCAGGGTTTTTTAAGGCGAGTCCACCAGTATCCATATTAGCGCAGGTTAGTGCAGGCACAGAGGTTTCGTTAATCCGGCGGGTTACAATTAAGGCGATAATGAATTGAATGGGCGCAAGAATCTTCATCAGCCGAGCTCGCTTCCCGCATTTTAGAAAATATTATACAATGTCAGACGCTCTCGCTCAGGGATGTGTTTTAGAAACATAATTGCCGCGCCAAACTCGACAACAGCATTGACTGCATCCTCTGCTTCAATATAGGATTGGCCGCGGTTCAATCGGTCCTCAATGTTGTCGATTTCCATGTGATCGATGACCATTGCCCAGTTCTTGCGCACTGTGTTCCAGTTCTCCTCAAATCCAGCATAAGCCACTTTACTACCTTCCCAATCTTCTTGTTCCACAGATTTTTGTACGCCCTCTAGTTGAACAACGAGTTGAGAAGCTGTGCGATCAAGATACCACTGAATAGAATACCCACCGATGCCGATCAGGCCAATAACAATAATTATAATGACATACGAACCTATGACGCGATTCATTAATTATCATCCTTATCTTCCAGAAAGAAATCAATTTTTCCCTCGGTATTATATTGTGCAAAGAAGACTTCCCTGAGGTCATTGATCTTCTGTGTCTTTGCTTGCTGCTGCAGTTCATCTAATGTGATCCCCGCTACCTGTAAGTTTCGCAGGTTTACCTGGCCATCTACGATCAATGATATGGGATAGCGGGGTTGCTCAACAGGAGTTCCTGAATCTTTGGCAGAAGGCGGTATCACATCCGCTTTTGGTATTACACTGATCGAACCATTGGTTTCCAGCACCGCGTAAGCAACATCAGAGATATTGGGATACTCCTTATTTCTGAGCTGTTCCAGAAGATCATCCATGTTGATGCGTACTCGGTGCATCATTTCGCGATCAGGTTTTCCATTATTGATTAAGATCATAGGTGTCCCACAGATGATCCCGCGAGCTCGTTCGCTGTATAGAATGAGCATGGAGATAAGAATTTGGACAACCATCAGAACTAGGATACCAACAATACCGTTGAGCAAAGGTATTCCCGTATTGCTCATCGGTATTACAGCTAGTTCTGCGATAACAATGGTGATCACCAGTTCAAATGGCTGGAGCTGTCCGATCTGCCGCTTCCCCATTAAACGCATAACGACAACAAGGAGGGTATAGAGTATCAATGCCCGTACAGCTATTAGCAGCATTTTTTCACCCCTTAAACAATCAAACCTATTTTAACCACCTGTTGGGAATAAATGCATACAAAAGACTGCCCATCGGCAGTCTTTTGCGAAACCTTTGTCTAGCGGTGTAAGCCGCCGCTGTTATTGACCTAGATCCTTGTTGGTGTTAAATGTTTGCTGCCCACCTGCACCGCTCGTAAAAGAGGGGGCCTTTTGCATTCTTACGGCAGAGCCGCCGTCTCCGTCATTTTCACCTTGGCCAAAATCTTTCGACATTTCAAATTGCGTAGAGGTGGAGAACTGTCCACCTGATGGCATTCCCTGTGTGGTGCCCGGTGAGAATTGCTGCTGGCCGATTCCGAATTGCTGTCCGCCTCCGTATGGTTGCTGCACACCATAATGCATTTGGCCCGGAGATGTGTACTGTGTACCGGTAGTTGTCTGCATCTGTTGAATCTGCTGAGAAACCTGGTTGACCAACTGCATGCAGCGCTGCATCTGTTGTGCCGCTGTGCGCTCGGCTTCGCTGATTTGGTTTAGACGGGAAACATTGGATTGCTCATTCTGGCTCAGTTGACTGCAGATCTGAGAGATCTGGTTAAGGTTTTGCTGAATACCTTGAATATTCACTATTGAAACACCTCCAATTATTAATTTAATGATATTATTACTCCCTTTCTTTTGTTTATACGTTCTTTACCCAACACCAGGCTTTCCTACTACCGGATTTTAGGATAAAATGAAAGGCATTGAATAAATAATCTGGAGTGTGAAAATATTGAAATTTCGCAAAACCAAACTGGCTATATCATCCCTGTCTATCTACAGAAATTTGCTGAAGGATCCAGTGATCAATAAATTTGTCGAACTGATTGACTGTCTGTGCTCTGGAAAGGATGCCATAGATAATGCGGCGGCCTTTCTTAATCTATACAATGATTTTTTCTTTGCTCTGGCCTCTTCCAGCACATCCTTTTCTGATTACATCATTGACAAAATCATTTATGACGATAATCCCTTTGCACAGCGGTGTTCCACAGGTGAGAAATGCGGCCATCTGACAGATGCCGCTAAGAAAGACCTGGAAACCCTGCAATTGATCGCTAATATTTCCTCTAAGGAGATCAAAGCACAGGCTCAAGAGCACTATTATGATGTAGAAATAGCTCAAGGGCCGCTGTCAGAGCTGCCTGAATGGGATCAGAGCAGCTCCCTGACTGAGCTTCCTGGCCCGCGCCGAGAAATCAAAGAAAAGCTGTATCACAGTAGTAATTGGGGTGAGTGTCTCCCTGATCTATCTCGTTTCTACCGGGAAACAGGGACAGGAACATTTGCGCAGTATTACGCCTTTATGTGGGAACGCCACGGTAACACAGGCTTCTTTAAGGGAGTGGCTTCTCCGGATCCGATCAGGCTGGCAGAGCTCTATAGTTACGAACAAGAACGCAAAGAGGTATTAGAGAACACTCTGCAGTTTTTGAAAGGTTATCAAGCTAATAATGTGCTGCTTTATGGAGACCGGGGAACAGGAAAGTCATCAACAGTTAAAGCCCTTGTCAATGAATATCATGTGAAGGGTTTGCGGATCATTGAGGTGTCCAAAGAGTATCTGAGCGATTTTCCGGAAATTATCCGCCTGCTGCGGGGGCGTTCTCAAAAATTTATCATCTTTGTGGATGATCTTACTTTTGATGACAGCACAGCAAACTACACTGCCTTGAAAGCAGTTTTGGAGGGTGGATTGGAAAGCAGGCCGTCCAATGTAGTGATCTATGTCACATCGAACCGCCGTCACTTAGTCAAGGAGACTTTCAGTGACCGCCCGGATTCTTTGGATACAGATGAAATTCATAAAAATGACAGTGTCCAGGAAAAGCTGTCACTTGCTGACCGCTTCGGGATCACAGTGGTTTTCACAGCACCCGATAAGGATAAGTATCTAGAGATAGCATCTGCCCTGGCAGAGCAGCGAGGACTTCAGGTGCCGCAGGATGTCCTAAAAAGAGAAGCCCTGAGATGGGCTAACCGCCACAACGGCCGCTCTCCCAGAACAGCCTGTCAATTCATCGACTGGCTAGAGGGGCATTTGGCTTTATAAGGGAAGCCAGGGGACGTTCTTTTTGCTTCCTCTCCATTGTTTATTTTCCGATTATCTCGGTGTCATCAGCTCGCCCATTAGCTGGCAATCAAGGGAAGGGACCACACCCATGACACATGCAACATCCTGCTATTTTATTAATGTGGCAAACGAAACGTCCCCATGCCACCCCTACCACCGGCAAGTTGGATCAAAATGAGGGCAATCACCCGGAGGCCATCCTTTGATCTGGCAGGGCATCCCAAAATGTGATTCCAAATACCGACAGATTCCCTCGATGGCTCTGACGCAGCATGTTTCTTCTTGATCGTAATAGGTGCACTTACCATTACAGAGTTCACAGGCACAGTTGATACAGCACTTGCCATGGCATTCTTCTGCTGTATGCACAACCCCTGGGCAGTCAAAACGGACACGCAAAAGACCACCTCCGAAAGATGCAATAACTTATATGATCATTTCCATGATTTTGGGTGATCTCCTCTCTATTCGAAGTGATAATTTCAATTTTCTAGATATTTTCACTAAAATCCAAATAAAAACATATTATTTGCAGACAACTGCAGAATAATCTGATATTATATACTGTATAAATCACGTGAATTCATATTATTTAGACAAAAAGGTGGCACTGCGCCATATAACACAGTATGCCTGCACCTATACATGGCAGGTATACTGTGATTGTTGCTTTTTTGCGCTAATGAATTCATTCCAGCTCTTTGTCAGCGAAGAGCAAAAAATTAAAAAGGAGGGTATTTTGATGGACAAGTTTTTCAAGCTGAAGCAAAACGGCACCACCGTATCAACTGAAATCATTGCCGGTCTTACTACATTTTTTGCAATGTCTTATATCATTTTTGTCAATCCAGAGATATTATCTCAAACCGGCATACCATGGGGAGCTGTATTTCTGGCGACGATCATTGCTTCAGCCATCGGTACATTGGTCATGGGCCTGGTTGCCAATGTGCCTTACGCACTAGCTCCGGGTATGGGCCTAAATGCTTTTTTTACCTATACAGTATGTTTCGCTTTAAACTTTACCTGGCAGCAAGCTCTCTCGATGGTCTTCCTTTGCGGTATCATTAACATCATATTAACGGTGACGAAAATACGTAAGCTCATTATCACTGCAATCCCCAGAAGCCTTCAAAGCGCAATTGGTGGAGGTATCGGGATCTTTATCGCTTTTATCGGAATCAAGAACGCCGGTCTCATCAACTTCACTGCAAACCCGGGGACATATACTGTTTTTGAAAGCGGCACTGCGATTGCAGATTCCAGTGCGATCCCCGCACTGGTGACATTGAACGACCCCACTGTTCTGCTGGCTCTGATCGGCCTTGCACTTACCGTTATCTTACTGGTACTAAGGGTAAAAGGAGCAATACTGCTCGGTATCATTGGCACCACCATACTTGGTATCCCGATGGGTGTTGTCGATATATCCGCCATAGGCGTGTCGAGCGATATCTCATCATCCTTTTCTGAACTGGGTTCGGTATTCGGAGCTATTTTCAGCAGTAGCGGCATTTCTTCGCTGTTTGTTGAAACAGCGAAAATCCCACTGGTGCTGATCACAATTTTTGCATTCAGCCTGACAGACATATTTGATACAATCGGAACCTTCATAGGAACAGGTCGCAGGAGCGGTATCTTCAGTGCAGAAGATGAAAAAGCAATGATGAGCAGCAGCGGCTTTAAATCTAAAATGGATAAAGCCCTTTTCGCTGACTCTATTGCTACCTCTATCGGTGCCTTATTCGGTACATCAAACACAACCACGTACGTTGAAAGCGCAGCTGGCATCGGCGCCGGCGGCCGTACCGGGCTGACCAGCGTTGTGACTGCTCTTCTTTTTGTTCTGGCAATTTTCCTGGCTCCAGTCGCAGGTATCGTGCCCGCAGCTGCAACAGCACCAGCACTGATCGCAGTCGGCATTATGATGATGTCCGCCTTCAAAGATATCAAGTGGGACATTCTTGATGAGGCAATTCCGGCTTTCTTCGCTGGAGTATTTATGGCGATCTGCTACAACATTTCCTACGGCATCGCTGGTGGATTTATCTTCTACTGTATTGTCAAACTCTGCAAAGGTCAGTTTAAAGAGGTGCACCCAGTTATAATTGTATCAGCGCTGATCTTTATCCTTAATTTTATTGTATTGGCCAATATATAAAGCTACAAGCAAATTTGAACAACAAAGCAAAGAGCCCAGTGAACACTGCTGGGCTCTTTTTGTTATGTTTCCCTACACATTCCTTCAGCGGGGAAACAGTTTTTTAAACTTTATTATATTAATATGAAGAAGGTATTTTTTAAGATCTGTAGAATAAATAAATTAACTAATAAAAAAAGCGTGAAGCTTTAGAATATCGACGCCACGGAGGTGTCTAATTCTTCCAGAAGGAGGATGCCTTTGTGGTTTTTTTGTTTTCTTTTTTAAGGAGATGATTTTATGGAACTGGTATCTATTGGTATGGTTCACAGCCCGTATCGGGATAAATCAGCAGCACCCTTCCAGGGGCGTTATTCTGAAGAAAGGGCAGCACTGGAAATCTACCCTCAGTTTGTTGATGCTCTCAAGGATATAGACAAGGCCGAGTACCTGATCGTTTTTTACTGGTGTCACCAGGCGCAGCGGGATATTCTTCAGACGAAGACACCTCATGGGCCGGATGTGCGGGGTGTTTTTGCCTGCCGTTCACCAAACCGTCCCAATCCAATCGCCTTTTGTGCTGCAAAACTGCTGGGTAGGGAGGGAAACCGACTGCTGGTACAGGGGGTTGATGCTGTCGATGGCAGCCCTTTGTTGGATATTAAACCTTATTCCTCAAAGCTTGACAGCATTGAAAATGTCCCATTCAGAGGTGATAAATTTGCAAAGTAGCTTTTCGGTTATTAAGTATTACTTTTACAGAGGTGAAGAGTATATGTGTAAATTTATTAAGCGGCTGTTGGTACTGGGAGTTATTTTTAGTCTGTTCATTTTAGCTGCAGGGTGTGGAGAAAAAGATGGTTCCCCAGGTGAAAATTCCGCTGGAGTTGATGTTTACACAGTTGCCGATTCAACAGGTGACTGGGGGTATCCTTCACCTTATGCCCACTATTTACGGGGCCCAGGCTATATAAGGATGAGCCTTATTTTCGATACCCTTGTCTGGAAGGATGACCAGGGTTATGTCCCTGCAATCGCGAAAAGCTGGGATTACCTGGAGGGCGAAAATGCGTACACCTTTAAATTGAGAAAAGATGTAACCTGGCATGATGGGGAAAAGTTGACACCTGAAGATGTCGTGTTCACTTTCAACTATATTAAAGAACACCCTTATCCATGGATTGATTCCGGCATTGTGGAAGGTGTCGAAGTTGTTGATGATTATACAATAAAGGTTTTTTTGAACAAATCATATGCTCCTTTTATGGATATTGTAGCCTGTACTTTGCCTATTCTCCCGGAGCATATTTGGAAAAATGTCCAAGATCCGGAGCAGTTCCAGGAAGATAAGGCATTAATCGGCGCCGGCCCTTTTAAGCTTGTTGATTACAACAAAGCACAGGGGAGCTATCTTTATGAGGCTTACGAGGATTACTATCTAGGTAAACCAAAGTTCAAGCAGCTGAAGTTTGTTAAGGTTAGCGAAGAAATGGCTGCCAGCTCCTTGAAACAAAAACAGGTCGATGCATCCAGAATTCCCCCTGAGCTTGGGGATGAGATGAAAAAAGAAGGATTCGATATTTTGGAGTGCCCCCATGATTGGAATGCTAAACTGCTGATCAATCATCAAAAACCACCATTTGATGACAAACGATTCAGACAGGCCCTTGCTTATGCCATTGACAGAGAACAGGTAGTGGATGCCTGCTTACGGGGATACGGCCTGGCAGGAAGCCCGGGTATTCTTCCTCCTGATAACCCCTGGCATAACCCAGATATTGAGCAGTATGTACACAACACTGCAAAAGCCAAAGAGATCTTGGAAAGCATGGGCTATACAAAGGAGGGCAGCTACTACCAGAAGGAAGGCAAAGTGCTCAAACTCGAGCTCCTTATTGCCGGCGGAAACCGTGCTTCTGGAGAACCCGGGGAACGGGAAGGGGAGATGATCAAACAGCAGCTGGAAGCAGTGGGTATCAAAGTCAACCTGCGCAGCCTGGAATCCAAAACCCTTGACAATCTGGTTAATGAGTGGAAATTTGACATTGCCTTAAGCGGTCATGGGGGTATTGGAGGAGACCCGGATTTCTTAACCAGAATTATTGTTGGCCAAGGGTTTAACAGTGCCAGATACACAAGCAATGAAACCCTTGTTGACCTGCTCAACAAGCAGCAGCAGGAAATGGACGAAGAACAGAGAAATGAACTCATTGCAGAGATCCAGAAGTTATACGCCGAAGAGGTTCCGGCACTAACGGTCTATTATCCGAAATGGTATTGGGCCTCCAGTGAAAAAACGGACCTTTTCTATACACGCTTGGGAATCGCTACTGGCATTCCTATTCCTTTGAATAAGCTGTCTTTCGTAAAATAGGGGGAGTCTCATTTGAAAAAAGCAGGTTCTGCAGTAAGCTACCTGATAGCCTTCATACTAATTTTAATGATAAGTTTTTTGCTACCCCGGTTGATGCCTGGGAACCCGTTGATGGCAATCTATGGGGAAGAGGCTTTGATCGCAATGACTCCAGAATTGCAGGCAGAACTCACCCAGCGGTTTTCTCTTGATGATCCGCTGGGCACTCAGTTTGTTTCCTACTTAAAGGCTCTTCTACATGGAGATATGGGGTATTCATATTTTCACAATGCCCCGGTGTTTGACGTGATCATCGCTTCCCTTCCCTGGACTCTTCTATTGGTGGGGCTTGCAGTGCTGATCTCCAGCTTCCTAGGCATTATTTTAGGGATCGAGAGCGGCTATCGCCGCGGCGAAACAACAGACAAGGTATTACTGACCGGTCTGATTTCTTTGAGCGGATTTCCCGACTTTTTCATAGGCATCCTGCTGCTCCTGTTCTTCGGGGCAGCACTGGGGATAGCGCCTCTGGCAGGTGCGGTTACTCCCTATGCGGGAAAAACCGGGCTCGCTCTCTTAATTGATGTTCTACATCATCTGACACTCCCTCTCTTGGCTCTTGTTCTAGTACGGATCACAGGAACTTACCTGTTGACCAGAAATACTATGGTCACCACCCTTGGAGAAGCTTTTATTCTCACTGCCAAGGCAAAGGGTTGCCGGGAAAGGGAGATCAGATACAGACACGCCGGAAGAAACTCTCTTTTACCGGTGGTAACTGCCGCAGGACTTCAGCTCGCCGGTTCAATCACAGGTGCCTTGTTTATTGAAATCGTTTTTTCCTATCCAGGGGTGGGTTCACTGCTATACAATTCTCTGCTTGCTCGCGACTATCCCTTGATGCAGGGGATTCTGCTGATGACAACGGTGGTTATCCTATTGGCAAATTACATGATCGATTTGTTGTATACCAGACTTGACCCACGGATTACCTATTCTCGCTGAGAAGCAGGAGGAAATGCTGTGCACATTAATTATTGGCAGGAAACAAAAAATGATTTCTTTGGCAAATTAGGGCTGATACTGATCACACTAATAGTAGTTCTTGCCATCCTGGCTCCACTGCTTACCAGTTACCAGCCTCAAGCCTATACAGATACGGCTTTCAGCCCCCCATCCTGGCAGCATCTGCTGGGGACTAATGATGTTGGGCAGGATATTTGGACACGGCTTCTTTATGGAGCACGCACCTCACTGATTGTGGGCTGTGGAGCTGCTGTGCTTTCTATCCTGATCAGTGTCCTGGCCGGATGCACTGCCGCGCTTTTCGGAGGCCTCTACGATCGCCTGATGATGCGGCTAGTAGATGCAATGATTGTCATTCCTCCGGTAATCGTGGTCATCCTTGTGGCAGCTTACCTGCGCCCTAATACCCTGTTGATGATCGTGCTGATCGCTGTTTTCCTCTGGCCAGGAGGCGCCAGAGTTATCAGAGCACAGACACTTTCTTTAAAAGAGAGAATGCATGTAGCCGCTGCTCGCACCTTTGGTGCCGGCTGGCTGCATCTTCTTGTTCACCATATCATCCCTGATCTGGGTCCGGTGATTGTGGCAACAATGATCCGTGATGCCCGTAGAGCGATTTTCATGGAGGCAGGACTTTCCTTTTTGGGCATCTCTGACCCCAGTGTTATCAGTTGGGGAAAAATGATGCAGCATGCTCTGCGTTTTTCATACCTCAATGTATGGAAATGGTGGCTGCTGCCCCCAGGATTTGCCCTTTCCCTGCTGATCTGCGCATTTACTTTTCTGGGATTTTCACTAGAGAAGATATTAAATCCTCGATTGCGTAAAGGAGTAAGCCATGCTGGAGATTAAAAACTTAAAGGTTTCTTATAATGAACTGAACATTCTCAAAGGGATCGATCTATCCTTAAATAAAGGAGAGTCCCTTGCTGTCATTGGAGAAACAGGTGCCGGTAAAACCACCCTCTCCTTGAGCATTATGGGTCTCATTGAAGGACACTGCACCGGGGAGATACTTTTTCAGGGGGAAAATCTTCTCTCATTACCTGAGGATGAACTGCGGTTGCTGCGCGGCAGACGAATCGCTATGGTCTTCCAGGATGTTGAAGCTGCCCTGCACCCCCTCTACACCATCAGGCAGCAGATCATAGAAGCAATCCTGGTGCATGGAGAAAAGGACAGGGATTTTGCCGCAGAACACACCCGACAGTTGCTTGCCCGTGTCGGCCTTGATGAAAGGCGAGGTGACTCCTATCCCCACCAATTGAGCGGCGGGGAAAAGCAAAAAGCACTCATCTGCATCGCTCTGGCCAATGACCCCGATGTTCTGATCCTGGATGAGCCGACAGCTGCCCTTGATGCTCTGACAAAGGCCGAAATCATTAATTTGCTTAGAAAAGAAGCGAAGGAAAGGATTACGCTGGTGATCACTCACGACATCGATGCTGCAGCCAAACTGGCGGAAAGGATCGCTGTTATGTATGCCGGCAGGATCCTTGAAATGGGTCCCACAGAAGAACTACTGGAACAGCCTATGCATCCTTACACCAGGGGACTTTTGCGCTCTTATCCTAATATGACCACAACCAAGGACCTACAGGGAATCCCCGGAAGGATGTCCCACAGGGTTGAGGGCTGCCCTTTCCACACCAGGTGCACCCAGAAAATAGCTGTCTGCGGGCACGATGTACCTGAACTCCAGAAAAAGAATTCTAGGTATCTCGCCTGTCACCGAGGAGGTATCATACCGCTGCTGGAAGTGAAGAACATCAGTAGTAATATCGACAAGGTAGAGATACTGCACAGCGTTGACATCAACCTATATGAAGGAGAAACTCTCGCCCTTGTCGGTGAAAGCGGGTCGGGAAAAACTACCCTGGCGAAGACGATCATGGGATTATTTACAGCTAAGCAGGGAGAGATCTTTCTCGAAGAAAAGCCGGTCATCCAGAGAAAAAAAGAGTTTTTTGAACGAGTCCAAATGGTTTTTCAGAACCCCGGAGAGTCGATCAGCCACCGCATGAATGTTTATCAGGCTGTCAAAGAACCGCTGGATATCCACGGCAGTCGGGCTAGTGAATCTGAAAAACAGGAAAAGGTGAAAAAGGTTTTAGATGAGGTAGAGTTAACCGGAGATGATGAATATCTGAAGAAATATCCCCATCACCTGAGCGGAGGAGAAGCCCAAAGGGTGGCCATTGCCCGTGCACTGGTCTTGGACCCCAAACTGATCATTGCCGATGAACCGACTTCTGCACTGGATGCCAGTATTCAGGCAAAGATATTGAGACTCTTCCTGGACCTCCAGGAGGAAAGAGGGCTTGCTCTGCTATTGATCACCCATGACATAGCTCTTGCTAGGAAAGTCAGTGATCGTATGGCAGTGATGCTCCAGGGAACAATTGTAGAAGAGGGGCCAACCAGCGAAATCGTGAACAACCCTCTCCACCCTTACACAAAGTGTCTGATAGAAGTAGCACCGACAATGTCAAGAGAGATTTCAGAACCGCTGGAAACCAACAGCAGGGAAGAAGACCACGAAACAGAAACAGATTTCCAAAAGGGTTCATCAGACAGCCAACAAAACTGTCCTTTTATCAGGCGCTGCCCTCACCCTCTCCCCAGGTGTTTCCAGGATAAACCAGAGTTGAAAACCTGTTCTGTTCACCGAGTGGCCTGTTTCCGGCACACAGTTCATTGGCCAACTTAAATGCTCTATCGTAAATATTATCTAGCGCCATCACGTTTTCCGGTTTGCTGGCTCCAAAGTTCTTGGGTCTACCTTGCGGATCATTCTCCATTTGCTCCAGGTAGTCTAAGCAAGCAGCGTACCGCAAAATTGCCTCTCTAAAATCAGTAGTCAACCTGGCATACTTCCAATAAGTATGCCATGCCTTACTCGGAGCGGCAGTCAGTTTGCCCTGCCTCTGCTCCTTCTCATACAAGTGCTGGAACATCTTTAACTGATCTAGGTCGCCAACCTCAACCGTCTGCAAGACAGTCTGGAAAAGGCCGCGCTCAAAGAATTCCCGCATATCCCCTGACATGGGGCGATCCTTAAACATTATTTCGTACAACTCTTTTATGGCCTGGGGAACCTTCTTGAAAGCAGAAGCGTTGCCAACGAAAACGGCTTCCGCGTCACCGGAGAGATTGCGAGCATTATGCTTAGACCACTTGTGCGGAGCCGTAAGCACATAAATCTTCCAGCTCCTAGTCAGAAACCTTGCCATGTGAGTGACCGCATTATCAACAAGTGGTTGCCTGAAGTTGTCTGCGGTTTATATTCAGCATAAACAGCCCCAGGTTCTTCGTCTTCTACCTGTGCCTGCTCCTCAATCTGCTCTATAGAGACTCCTGTTTCCTCTAATCCCCTAGCGGTGGTTCCCTTGACACCTTCAGATCCCGAAGTTGGATTAGTGCGTACTCCGCCGCCTCTTCCGGACTCAGCCTCATCAGTGTCTCCGGGTCTATTAGCGGCTCTTCCTCCCCCTGGGGTATCCATGCCACTACCCCTAGTGCCTTCCGCGGGTCTTCCTGGCTACATCAGATAGTCCACCAGATCCCTCAACTCGTTCGCCATCTGGTCGTAATCCCCCGGCCCCCCCTGTAGATGTACTTCCTCCCTCAGCATCCACTCCATCAGTTGGTATATGTATAGAATGCTCGGGTCGGGCTTCTCCTTCAGTTTCAGAAGGTGTTTTTTGAATAGAAAATTTTAAAATATTCCTACGTTTTGTTCATTCGACAAAAATACAATAGTTTTTATCTTGAAATATCATCAATTTGGAGATAATATTGAAACCACCGCAGACAATAATCAGAAGGGAGGAGTCGCAAATGAGAAAAAAGGTTCGGTTGCAGGACGATAAAACTAATCAACCAGCACTGCAAACAGATCGATTAAAAATGTTGCGGCGAAAAATGAACCTAACCCAAAAAGAGCTAGGGGAAAAAATAGGCCTGAGTAACAAGACAATTTCCAACTACGAGAAGAGAGACCGGCAGCCGGACAATGAAACACTGCTAAAACTTGCAAATTTTTTTGATGTATCGGTAAGCTATTTGCTAGGAGAAACAGATAATCCAAAACTGCTAGACGACACAATTGTCCTTCTAACGGACAAAGACCTCAAGCATATGCAAGAAGAAACCAGGGAAATGGTATACTCCATAATTGACACAATCAAAAGAAAGCATGGCAGTTAAACAAGGAGGTCATACCGAACGGGACAGCAAAAAGTTAATACGGAGATGATTATCATTGAGAGGTACGATATGCCGTTTCCTATCTGCGCAATCTACTACCCCCCCTTTCTTACTCTAGCAAGCCACCTGCCAGAAAGAGATGCTACAAAAATCCAGGAGGCGCTCAAGGAAAAGAAACCCGCACTAAATAGCGGGTTTAATTTTGCGATAGCGGTTCGACAAAGTGGTATAGGATGCGAGGTGTTTCGTGCTGATATTACCTAGTTGAAGGAGGTTCGACATGGGCTACATCAAGGATATTGGCGACAGTAAATGGACGCTTGTAGCTGAAGCGGGCAGAGACACTGCAACCGGCAAAAGAAAGAGGGTACGCCGGACATTTTGCGACGGGAAAAGAGCGGCAGAAAAAGAACTACTTAAACTGGAAGCATCCATAATGGATAAGACGTTCCAGGAGCCGTCAGGCATGACATTAAAAGCATACTTAAACTGGTGGCTAGAACAGCACTCCACAGCGGCAAAACTTGCAGCAAAAACCGTGCAAAGCTATCGATAGATTATCGATCTATATCTCGTTCCTTCGCTTGGCGCACTATCCTTAGAGCAGTTACACCCCATGCACATTCAAAGCTACGTAACGGATATGAACAAAAGAGGGTTATCTCCCAGAACCGTAACCTACTCTATAGTTGTGCTGCGTCTTGCCTTAAAACACGCGGTTAATAGGTGGAAGCTAATCAAAGAAAATCCGGCAGAAGAAGTTGAAACGCCAGGCAATGGAGACCCCAGGCAATGCGCTCTTAGTGCAGAAAAAATGCTTGGGTTTCTGAATTATTGCCATAAGCACGCGGGGAAAGATTATCCTCTTTTCTATACTGCATTCTACACGGGAATGCGAAGAGGGGAACTGTTGGGTTTGCATTGGGATGAGGTTGATATAGGAAATGCAAACTGCAAAGTAAAATGGACAATGTCGAGGATCAAAAAAGAAGGCATCGTTTTTAAGCCTGCACCAAAAACAAGAGCAGGGTTCCGAACTGTAGAATTACCGTCCACAGTTGTCGCCCTGCTTCAAAAAATCCGGCGCGAGCAAAACGAAATCAAAATTTTTATGAGTAAAGATTACTATCAAGAGCGAGATCTCGTTTTTTGCCAAGAAAACGGTCGCCCCCTCGACCCCGACGGTGCATCCCGCCGGTTCCACAAACTTGCAGTAAGGTTCGGTATTCCCGAATTGCGCTTTCACGATACGCGACACACCCATGCTACGCTCATGCTCAATGCGAAAGTAGATCTGCGTATCGTACAGAAACGGTTGGGGCATCAAAAACCTTCTACTACTTTGGACATTTATGGCGATCACATTGAAAGGCAAATGCAGCGAGAGGCTGCGGACAAGTTCGAGCAATACAATAAGCCCAAAAAGCCCGATCGGCACAAACGGGCACACGGTGGGCACTTTTTAAATGATCCCGATACAGCGCCTTGAAGTTGAAGGCCCCGCAAACCCTTGCGGGGCCTAGCTTTTGCTTGGTGGGCGCGGCAGGGATTGAACCTGCGACCTCCTGAATGTGAGTCAGGCGCTCTTGCCACTGAGCCACGCGCCCATTTTGCTATATTCTTTATCCAACCTTCTCAGTCTCAGCCGTCCATCCTTTAATCTGACCTCCGACTTCCGGCATCTGACTTCTAAACTGGTGGGCCCACCAGGATTCGAACCTGGAACCAATCGGTTATGAGCCGAGTGCTCCACCGTTGAGCTATGGGCCCTTGGCTCCCCGGGCAGGATTCGAACCTGCAACAATCCGGTTAACAGCCGGATGCTCTACCGTTGAGCTACCGAGGAATGATTCAGCATGATTATTATATGACAAACATCGTTAACAGTCAATGTTTTTGGCTTGTCTGTTTGTAGTAATTCTGAAATTCTGGAATTGTATTATATCTCAATCTGTTCTATTTTGCAATTTTTTGAGTTTTTCTTAATTCCCCCTTAAATTCAAAGGAAATGGTGCATATATAAAAGAAGTATTATTCTTAAGCATAGATATGAGGGGAATGAAATATATGGATGATAAAAAATGCATTAAATGCCGTATAGCTATGGACTGCCTTGGTGAGAAGGAATTCCGCACAGGCGGTAAAACAGGAGGATGGAACTTATTGCTTGGAGATATCGCCCAGATGCAGGAGCGCATAATGAAGCTGGAGATCTGGATCTGTCCAAACTGCCGGCGTGTCGAGTTTTACCTGCCAGATGAGAGAAGAAAAAAATAGGGAAAGGAATTTTATCAGTGATAGAACTAATCGGAGTTAACAAGTCTTATGCGAAAGGCAGTGTTAAAGCTGTCGATGATGCCACACTGGCAGTAAAGCCAGGGGAAATTTTTGGTTTTCTGGGGCCCAATGGTGCTGGAAAAACTACCACTATCAAAATGATAGTAGGTCTATTGCGGCCTAACTCTGGAACCATTAAAGTGGCTGATGTGGATGTGCTCAAGGATCCTCTAGAAGCAAAGCGCAAGATCGGTTTTGTTCCTGATCAGCCACAGGTATATGACCGGCTGACCGGTATCGAGTACTTAAATTTCCTGGCAGATGTTTACCAGGTTCCAGAGAAAGTGAGAAGGGAGCGCATTGAGCACTTTCTGGAGATCTTCGGCATCGAGGATGCCGTCGGTGATCTGGTACAGAGCTATTCCCATGGTATGAAGCAAAAACTCGTATTGACAGGGGCACTCCTCCACAACCCACCTGTTTGGATCATGGATGAGCCTATGGTAGGGCTTGACCCTCGTTCATCCTTTTTGCTTAAGGATCTGATGGCAGAACACTGCCGTCAGGGAAATACGGTGTTTTTCTCCACCCATGTTCTGGATGTAGCTGAACGGCTCTGTGACCGTGTAGCGATCATCAACAAAGGTAAGATCATCGCCTGCGGTACCCTTGACGAGATCAATGAACACCATGAAAAAGAAACCTTGGAAAAAATCTTTTTGGAGCTGACACAATGACGCCATTTATCGCATTATTAAAAGTCATTTTTCGCAACTATTTTGGCATTTCAGCGATGAAACAAAAATACCTGGTGGAAAAAAAGGAATTATGGCAGCCGATTTTAGCTGTCATCGGGATTGGAATAGGATTCTTTTTTATATTTTCTTTTGCAATGCTTTTTTCCACCGCTTTGTATAATGCTGGAAAAATGTTAGGTGAACCAGGAATCGTCTTGGTGTTGAGCTTCCTGGCAGTTGCCTTTATAACCTTTATCTTTGATATAGGCACAACAATCAGCACCTTTTATTTTGCTAAGGATAACTCTCTCTTGGCAGCACTGCCCCTCAAGCCGCTGCAGGTCGTAGCCGCCCGTTTTTCGGTGGTGATGGTCAACCAGTACCTGGGTCAACTGGTCTCCCTGCTCCCACCGCTGATCGTTTTTGGCATTGGAGAGGGTTTAGGGATTCCTTACATCATCCTGGCCGCTGTAATCTTTCTCCTGTTCCCTGTGCTACCCTTAGCTCCAGCAGCGATACTGGCCATTGTGATGATGAGCAGGGCAGGCAGCAAGCGCTTAAAAGACATCTTTACGATCCTTACCTACGTTATCATGATCGGATTTGTCCTTGGAATCCAATTTTTTATGCAGAAACTCCCCCAGGGAGATGAGCTCGCTTCAATTGAATCAGTGATCCAAACGCATGGTGCATTGCTAACAGAAATAGGAGGAAGCTTTCCTCCAGCAGTTTGGGCAGCGAAAGCCCTGGCTATGGCGGGAACTGCTGAAGGGCTGATTAATCTCGGGCTCTTCCTGGTCCTGACATTAATATTAATAGCTTTTATGCTCTATCTGGGAGAAAGGTATTTTTATCGAGGAGTGTTCGCAGGTGAAGAGGTAAGGAAGAAACACCGTATCGTTAATAACCGCAAGGGTATCTGGAAGGCTTCATCCCCTTTCAAGGCTCTGCTCCTCAGGGAGCACCGACTCTTTATTCGCACTCCCGTTTTTTTGATGAATGTCCTGCCTGTGGCGATTATCGTTCCGCTCTGCTGTATGCTTCCCCTCATTGCACAGGGAAGTCTAACTGAGTTCGGACAGCTAGGGGGATCTCTGGCCGAATACCCCTATCTTAAACTGATCATTTTAGCGATAATGACATTTGTTGCTGGCACACTACCCCTGTCACCATCGACATTATCCAGGGAGGGAAGGTTTTTTTCTCTTTCTCAATTGATCCCGGTTTCCCCACGCCAACAGGTCAAAGCCAAATTTTGGTACACCTTGGCAGTTAATTTCCTGTGCACTCTGCCCATCCTTATCGTGTGTGCTGTCTTGTTACATTTGGCCTGGCTGGATATTTTGCTGATAACATTTTTAGGCATAGCTGTAGCAGCTGTTATCACATCTCTGGGAATCCTCATCGATTTTGCTCGTCCTTATTTCGATTGGGAGGACCCCCAGCGTGCTGTAAAAAACAACCTCAATGTTCTGTTTATAATGCTCATCGCTCTAATATTTATAGCTATTATGGGAGCAATCAGTGTCGGGCTGTACTTTATAGCTCCCTGGTGGCTGGGCTATTCTATTCTTCTGCTGCTGGTCTCAGCGAGTTCAGCCCTTCTCTATCTTTGGATCCTGACCGTGGCAGAAAAGAAATACAGGCAGTATGAACTATAATTCGGATCAATCTCTTTTGGTATTGACCAGAAACAAATCTACAATAAAATTATTGAATTTTGAATAAGAGACCTCATCATTTGCTGGGAGCTAGTATTCTTCTTCGGAATACTTTTGAGGCCTCTTTTCTTGTGACTACAACCTTACAGAAATCAGGGATTCCCTTTGCTAGTGCCTTTCGATGGCATGAGTATCTGTAAAGGGAATAAATACCCCCTTCTTTCGGTTACATTAAATGCAGGAATGACCAGTGAAAAATATCCCCTTACTCAAGCTCCCATCCTAATGAAGTTATGGCGAGGAGGAAAAATATATGTTTAGATTCCT
The DNA here is from genome assembly GCA_002426495.1 of Thermacetogenium sp. UBA5472. Classification (GTDB taxonomy): domain Bacteria; phylum Bacillota; class DSM-12270; order Thermacetogeniales; family Thermacetogeniaceae; genus Syntrophaceticus. The sequence continues at coordinate 35,127 of DIQC01000059.1, read as the reverse complement.
GCGCAAACTACGCAGACTATCAGTTCTGCTCAAGGGACAAAATAACACCAGAAACTACAAGGATAAAGTGCTCGGACTACCCCTGACATTAACGCTAATATAAGAAAGTTCCGTCAGGTGCTGGGGGAAAGCCAGTGATCAGCAACTTAGTAGAAAGGCTAATAATATTTAATATCATTTTTGGCTGAATAATGCATTATTGTATTGCATTTACTTACATTTTGTGCAATAATGGTTCAAATAATGCATTATTTTAGCAAGGAGACTTTGCCATGCGCAGCTACATTGTCAATAAAATTGAACAATGTAAGATTGAGCTTATGCATGCTTTAGACAGCAATGACTACATGTCTGCAATTAAGCTGCGCGCAGTGCAAAAGGAATTTGAAGAACTTCTCAGTACATTTGAAACTACAGATAATGCAGTTACAGATGCAGCAGTTGATGTGCATGATTTTTACACAACCAGTGAAGCCGCCGCTGTGTTAGGTGTTCATCCCACTAGTGTGACACGCAGAGCGGCTTTTTTGCATGGGCAAAAGATAAATGGCAGTTGGCATTTCCCCAAAGATGTTATTGATGAGGAAGAGCAGAAAACCCAAAACAAAAATCGTCCGGGAAGAAAACCTCAGAAATAGTCCTCGTTATTGTTGATTTAAACTGCAAGGAGGATGTTGCATGAGTTCAGTTGTGGCCAAACAAACAGGTTATCCGCTTCCACAACGAGATTTATCATTGAAGTCAAGAAGGCGGCCTCTCAAGATACCCTTGCTGATTGTCACTGGTGTCCTACTGATAGGAATTCTGTTTCTTTCCTACATCCATCTGTTAAACAAAGCAACATCACTTAGCTATAAAACCCACAATGCCGCACTTTCTCTTGATCAACTGGAAAGGGAGATTCAAGAATATGAACTGAAAGCTCTCGAACTGCATTCCCTGGAATACATTGAAGGGACTGCCATCGATAAACTGGAGATGATCACCCCAGATACGGCTTTACTGACATCCCTGGCAAAATAAAAAAAAAGCCCCTCCAATGAAAAGCGGAAAGGCGGGGCGTTTTTTACTCCAGGTAATCTTTCAGTTTTTTACTTCGAGTAGGGTGACGCAGTTTGCGTAGTGCTTTTGCCTCTATCTGTCTAATGCGCTCTCTGGTCACATTGAACTTTTTGCCAACCTCCTCCAGGGTGCGCCCTCTGCCATCGACAATACCGAACCTGAGGCGAAGTACATCCCTTTCCCTGGGAGTAAGGGTCTCCAGCACCTCTTCCAACTGCTCTCTAAGCAGGATAAATGACGCAGCTTCCGCTGGAGCCAAGGCCTCCTCATCCTCTATGAAGTCCCCCAGATGGCTGTCTTCCTCCTCACCTATAGGAGTCTCCAAAGATACGGGTTCCTGGGCGATTTTCATTATCTCCCGTACACGCTTCGGAGTAATATCCATTTCCTCAGCAATTTCCTCAGGTGTAGGATCTCTTCCTAGCTCCTGCAGCAATTGTCTGTTGATCCGCACCAACTTGTTGATGGTCTCCACCATATGTACCGGAATACGGATCGTACGGGCCTGATCAGCTATAGCTCTGGTAATTGCCTGCCTGATCCACCAGGTGGCATATGTGCTGAACTTAAACCCCTTGCGGTAGTCATATTTCTCTACTGCTTTGATTAAACCGAGATTTCCTTCCTGAATCAGATCTAGAAAAAGCATCCCTCTGCCTACATAACGTTTGGCAATGCTTACAACAAGCCGCAGATTTGCTTCGGCGAGCCGACGCCTTGCCTCTTCATCCCCTGCTTCGATTCTTTTTGCCAATTCAACTTCTTCCTCAGCTGTCAGCAAAGAGATCCGTCCTATCTCTTTCAGATACATACGAACAGGATCATCAATAGCAACACCATCGGGGACAGAAAGATCTACATCATGTTCATTTTCTTCATCTTTGGCTTCACCATTTTTGGCATCTGCTTCTTGTTTTCCGTCTGCGTTTATTTTAATTCCGATGGCCCCAAAGTGCTCATAAATGCTGTCTATCTGTTCCGTGGTCAACTCGAAACTCTGGAGTGTGTCCATAATTTCCTGGTAGGAAAGAGTCCCCTCTTTCTTGCCGCGCTCAATTAAAGATTTTACTGCATCGATACTTGAGTGTTCTTCTTTCATGTCCTATCCCCCCTTTCTGGTGCATTAATTAAACCTATGCTGCGTCAATTTTACTTGCTCTAGTTTTTCGTATAATACATTAAGTTCGGCTAAGAGCCCTTTTATTCCTTCTTGGTCACCGTTTTTTTCATATTCTCTTAATGTGGCTTGTTTAGCCTGTATTATCTGACTTAATCGCTCCCTTTTTAATGTAAGGATATAATCATCGACCAGTCTTTCCTGCTGTGCCTTATCCAGTTCTATTTCTTCCCCGCTCATTAACAGACTTACCAGTTCTTCCTGACTGCCTGATGCAACCTGACTGATTAATTCAGCAGGGCTTTCCCAATCAGGGTTTTCAAAGAGCTCACAGTAATCCTTAAATTTACCAGTGAACACCATTTCTGCTCCAAGCTCATCCTGTACCTGCTGCAAAATACTGCGATCCTCGCACATCAGGCGAATAAGGCCTGTTCTTGCCGCCTCTGAAGCAGTTAAGCGCTCTTTCCCGAAAGTTTGTTTGCCTTGTTCCATATTATCTCTATTTTTCACAGTTTTATCCTTACTTGCGCTTTGTTTGCTTGAGAAACGGGATAATTCCAGGCGAATGGCTTCCTCAGATGTATGCAGTTTTTGGGCAGCCATCTGTATGAAACCTTCACGCACCACATAATTAGATATCTCAGCCAAATCTCTTGCTAATTCCATGACTATCTCTGCCCGCGCATATACATTTTCCGGGTTGTACCGGTGCAGCAGTTGTTCTAACCTAAACTCCAAATAACTTGTTGTGCGCTCCTCCAGAGCCGCGGCAAATGCCTCTCTTCCATAGGTTTGCAGGAATTCATCAGGGTCTTTGGCATCAGACAGGCCTAGAACCGATACCTGAGCACCCAGCTCCTGTAAAACCCCCGCACTGCGCATAGTGGCAGCCAAGCCGGCAGTATCCTGATCAAAAGCCAGGATGATGTCTTTGGCATAACGTAGCAAAAGTCGTGACTGCTCATTTGTAAAAGCTGTTCCCAGAGCGGCAACGGTGTTCCCAAACCCATATTCCTGGACTGCGATACAGTCCATATAGCCTTCCACGACAATAACCTTTTTGACCTGGCGCACCGCAGGTATAGCTAAGTGAAGGCCATATAGATTCTGTCTTTTATTAAAGACAGGAGATTCGGGAGAATTCAGGTATTTTGGCTGCTCTTCCCCCAGTGCTCGCCCCCCAAAACCCAGACAGCGCCCCCGTGCATCACAAATGGGAAATATAATACGGCCGCGAAAGCGTTCCTGGATGATGCCGTACCGCTCTGTAAACAATCCCGATTCATGGATCTCATTTAATGAAAACCCATTCTTTCTGATGGCATCCAACAGACTACTGCCAGAAGGGGGCGCAAACCCTAGCTGGAACCTTTTCCATGTGCTCTGCTTTATCCCGCGCCCCAGCAGATAGTTTCGGGCGCTCTCTGCGCTGTCTTCGCTTATTAGTATTCTATGATAGTATTCAGCTGCATGAGCATTCAAATCATAGAACCTTTCCTTGCGCTCATACCTTTTCCTTGAACCAGGGGAACGAGGTACTTCCAGGCCAATCCTCTCTGCCAGAGTCTCCACAGCCTCAGGGAAGGAAAGGTTATTAATTTTCATCAAAAAGGAAAAAACATCCCCCCCTACACCGCAACCAAAGCAGTGAAAGATCTGCTTAGTAGACGATACGCTAAAAGAGGGAGTCTTCTCCTGATGAAAGGGACAGAGTCCCATATAATTTTGTCCGGTTTTTTTTAATGAAACATATTCGCTGATCAAGTCAACTATATCAATACCGCTGCGAACTCTATCCAGAAACTCATCTGAAACAGAACCCATGCTGCAAACACCCGTTCAAAAAAATGATTTGTGGATATGGATTGTAATTAATTTCTCTATCGGTTCTACTATTTCCTGCTTATCATTTATTCCATCCAGGCATTCGGCACAAAATATCTCTCAAATGTTTTCAGAGCAAAACGGTCGGTCATTCCTGCGATATAATCAACAACGCACCTTTCCAGCCCTTCCTCGGCATCTTCATCCCTAAACTCCCCTGAAAGTGAACCCGGGTTCTCCAGATAATACTCATATAGTGTCCGAATTATTCGCTGGGCTTTTGCTTCTTCCTTTTTGGCAGCGGAACCTACATAAACATGTTGAAAAAGAAAGCCGCGCAAACCGTCAGTGGCTGCCTGTACATCATCACTCATGGAGATCTCCGGCTTCCCCCTGCTTTGCTCAATAATATCTGTGACCATGGTGTTGATCCTTGCTTTATGGCGGTTGCCCAGAATACTGACACAATCCCCGGGCAGATCCTTTTCCTGAATAATCCCTGCTCTGATCGCATCATCGATATCATGGTTAATATAGGAGATGCGGTCAGCTACCCTGACTACCTTTCCCTCCAAGGTTGCGGGAATTCGTGCACCAGTATGGCACAAGATGCCATCACGCACCTCCCAGGTCAGGTTTAAACCATGCTTCCCTTCCAGTTTGTCCACTACACGCAGACTCTGTTCATTATGGCGAAAGCCAGGAGGATAAATTGCATCCAAAGCCGCCTCCCCTGTATGGCCATAGGGGGTATGCCCCAGGTCATGTCCCAGCGCTATGGCCTCGGTCAGGTCTTCATTGAGCCTCAATGCACGGGCCAGGGTGCGGGATATCTGCGATACCTCCAGGGTATGGGTAATCCTTGTCCGATAGTGATCACCCTCCGGAGCAATGAAAACCTGGGTTTTATGCTTGAGACGCCGGAAAGCCTTGGAATAAATAATCCTGTCCCGGTCGCGCATAAAAGCTGTCCGCACCGGGCAGGGTTGATCAGGATAAAGGCGCCCTTTTGACCTGACACACAGCGTAGCATAAGAAGCGAGGTATTCCGCTTCCCATCTTTCGATCTCCTGACGAATACACAGTTCCTGTGGCAAAAGTTACCACCTCGTTTTAGGCATCTTCTAAATATATACTACCTCCCAACCTACTTTTCCTTTTTTTAGCGGCAAAAAAATTTAAAAAAGGGGGCGATGCCGCTTCCGGCTGCCCCCTTGAAACAATCCTCACTTCCGCTTATTGCTGCTCTCGTAGAACTGCCTGGGCAGCCGCTAGACGAGCAATGGGAACACGGTAGGGTGAGCAGCTGACATAATCGAGTCCGGCGGAATGGCAGAACTCCACAGAACTAGGATCACCACCATGCTCGCCACAGATACCTATCTGCAGCTCCGGATTGGCCTTTCTGCCTAATTCCACACCTATTCTCACCAGTTTACCTACCCCATCCCTATCCAGTACCGCAAAGGGGTTATCGGGCAGGATCTTCTTTTCAATATACTGGGGTATAAACTTTCCTTCAGCATCATCTCGGCTGAAGCCAAAGGTGGTCTGGGTCAGATCATTGGTACCAAAGGAGAAAAAGTCAGCATGCTCTGCGATCTCATCTGCCAGAACGCAGGCCCGGGGCAGTTCGATCATTGTGCCGATGGGAATTTCCAGCTTCAGTCCTGCTTCTTCTTCAACTTGGCGAATAACATCCAGGCAAAGTTCTCGTAAGATAGCCAGTTCCTGCTGAGACATGACAAGAGGAATCATGATCTCCGGATGGGGATTCAACCCCTCCTGTTTCAGCTGAACAGTCGCCTGTACAATCCCTCGTACCTGCATGGCATAAATCTCCGGGATAGTGATGCCCAAACGGCAGCCCCGGTGTCCCAACATGGGATTTAGTTCCTGCAGTGAGCGCGCCTTTGTCAGGAGCTCTTCCAGTGATGCTATCTCATCTGCGTCACCATCAGTGAGCTTCAACTTCGTTATCTTCAGAGATAAGTCCTCAATATTGGGAAGAAACTCATGTAAAGGTGGGTCCAAAAGTCTGATAACCGTCGGCAACCCATCCATTGCTTTTAAAATGCCATAAAAATCATCCTGCTGCATGGGTAGCAGCTTTTCCAATGCTCCATCCCGTTCCTGATGTGTTTTAGCCATGATCATGGTCTGGACAATGGGAAGCCGCGCTTGTTCCATAAACATATGTTCAGTCCTGCACAGCCCGACACCCTGGGCCCCGAATTCACGGGCACGCTTAGCATCGGCCGGGGCATCTGCATTGGTGAAGACCCCCAACCTTCTGATCTCATCTGACCATTGAAGCAGCAGTTGCAGTTCCTCACTCATCTCCGGAGATATAACAGGTACTTTACCCAAAATTACCTGCCCTGTACCCCCGTCCATGGTAATCAAATCCCCTTGCTTAATTTCCGAATCACCGACAGTCATTTTCTTTGCTTTATAGTCAATATTCAAGGCTTCACAACCACAGACACAGGGCTTACCCATTCCACGGGCAACCACTGCGGCATGGCTCGTCATCCCACCTCTGCTGGTAAGCACCCCCTGAGCCATAACAAGGCCATGGATATCATCTGGGGTAGTCTCCATGCGGACAAGAATCACCTTATCCCCATTTTGACCGCAACGCTCAGCTTCGTTGGCATCGAAGACCACATAACCAGAAGCCGCACCGGGTGAAGCAGGAAGTCCTTTAGCCAGCACATTAAATTTTACTTTTGTATCCAGGCGCTTATGCAGCACCTGATTCAACTGGTCGGGATCCACCCTCAAAATAGCCTCTTCCTTGGAAATCAGGCTTTCTTTAACCATATCCACCGCAATCTTAACCGCTGCTGCCGCAGTACGCTTACCAGAACGTGTCTGCAGAAGATAGAGCTTACCCTGCTCAATAGTGAATTCGATATCTTGGAGATCCCTGTAGTGCTTCTCCAAAAGAGTGCATGTCTTTTGGAACTGATCATAAGCCTCAGGCATCTCCTCCTGCAGCTTGGAGATAGGCAGCGGGGTGCGAATACCTGCTACAACATCCTCTCCCTGAGCATTGATTAGGTACTCACCAAAGATAACATTTTCACCTGTGGCCGGATCCCGCGTAAAAGCAACGCCGGTACCGCTGTTATCACCGGTATTCCCGAAAACCATTGTCTGGATATTAACACCTGTCCCCAGGTCATCCGGAATCTTGTTGACCCTACGGTAGACCTGTGCCCGAGGGTTGTTCCAGGATTCAAAAACAGCCATAACCGCTTTCCTCAACTGTTCCATAGGTTCCTGAGGGAACTCACTCCCTGTGCTGCTCTTGATGATCTCTTTATACTCGTCAATTATTTTTTTCAGGTGTTCAGGCTGCAGTTCGTGATCATACTCTACGCGGAAGCGTCGTTTATTCCTTTCCAGTGCATCTTCAAACTTATTAAACTCCACATTAAGAACAATATCACCATACATTTGGATGAAGCGTCGATAACAATCCAAAGCAAAGCGCTCATTTCCGGTAGCCTCGGCGAGCACCTGGACTGTTTGATCATTCAGCCCCAGATTGAGAATGGTATCCATCATGCCGGGCATAGAAAATTTTGCCCCTGAACGCACAGATAACAATAACGGATCTTTACTTCCCCCAAGAGTTTTGCCCACCTTTTTTTCCAGAGACTCCAGGGCTTCTTTCATTTGTTGCTCAAGGCCGGCAGGCAATTCTTTTTTAGCCACATCGTACTCATTGCAGGCCTCAGTGGTGATGGTAAACCCGGGGGGAACCGGTAGTCCGAGCCTTGTCATCTCCGCTAACCCGGCTCCTTTTCCCCCTAAGAGATCCTTCATCTCTGCATTTCCCTCTGTAAAAAGATAGACATATTTCTTACTCTGCATCTCGCTCCCCCTTATGATAATCCTCCAATACTATGCTTGCTGTCTCCTCTACTGCTTTATTGGTAACATCAATAATCGAGCAGCCCAGCTGGGCCATCAAACGGTCTGCATAAGCCAATTCTTTTTGAATGCGTGATAAACTGGCATATTCCGCATCTGTAGTCAGCCCCAAAGATTTTAAGCGCTCCTGACGAATCTGCAGCAGTGACTGAGGCTGAATGGTAAGTCCTTTTATTTTGCGCGACGAAATTCTGAATAATGATGAAGGTGGCTCCACTTCCGGAACTATAGGAACATTAGCGGGTTTTATCCTCTTATTAGCCAGAATCATAGAAACCGGAGTTTTGGATGTACGTGACACACCGATCAAGACAACATCCGCATGCAACAAGCCACGCGGATCCTTGCCATCATCATATTTAACAGCAAACTCAATAGCCTCTACTCTGCGGTAATATTGCTCATCTAAACGATGTAGCAGGCCAGCCTCCATTTTAGGTTCCATGGACGTTGCTACAGTAAGTGCATCCAAGAGAGGCCCCATGATGTCCACAGTCGGAATGTTGTAGTGATAAGCCAACCTTTCCAGCTCTCCCTTTAAGCCTGGGATCACTAAAGTATAGGCTATAACACTGACAGTACCGCTGGCCTCTTCTACAATCTCCTTCAGTATCTCCTTATCATCGACATAAGGCACACGCCGAATATCAAACTTCTGGCTGGAGTTGAACTGGCTGGCAGCTGCACGTGTAACAGATTCAGCTGTCTCACCAAGGGAATCTGATACGACGTAAATTACTGGGTTTGCCATAGATAACCTCCTTCCTGTTTATCACTTTCTTGTCCCCATCTCAACAAAGATGCGGGCGATCGTTGTCTTGGTAAACCTTCCTATTACCTTCAGCTTTTCTCTGCCACTTTCATCAGAACCGGCTTCAACAACTGGAAGCGCATCGATCTCATGCTCCACTAACTTACTGGCCGCTTCGTACACCGATTCTTCCTCACTGATAGTTACGATATTGGGTAACCGTGTCATTACAACCTGGATAGGTATTTTATGGAGATCACCCCTGCCCAAAGCAACCTTGAGCAGATCCTTACGGGAAACTGCCCCCTCCAGGTAGCCATCCTCGGTCACAATAAAGAGAGTGCCCACATCCTCTGTAAATAAAGCCACAATGGCATCATAGACAGAGACATCTTCCATGACAACAACAGGCACCGATTTAGCATCAGCTACTTTAAGCTGTCTAATCTCTTCAGAAACCAGCATATAAAGGGTCTTACCTGTATAGAAATAGCCGACCCGTGGCCGTGCATCCAAAAGGCCGGCCATGGTCAAGACAGTTAAATCGGGACGTAGGGTAGCGCGTCTTACATTGAGTTTATTGGCTATCCTCTCCCCTGTAATAGGGGTATTCTCTTTTACTATTTCTAGAATCTGCTCCTGGCGCGGCGTTAGTTGAATGAGGCAGCACCCTTTCCTTATACTTTCCCAATAATTAATATCTATATATTAATACTTTTAATCTGTCTTGTGAAGACTAATAAGCGGGATTTGCAGTAATTATGTTATACTATTATCTTATTACGCTATACCATAAGAAAATCCTGCTTCGACAATAAAAAAGACTATTTATCCTTTTCTAACAATTTTCTGCAGATCGCCCAATTGCCCCAAGGTGACTGTAATGTCTTTGAGGAGGGCCAATCGGTTGCGCCGCAAACCAGGATCCTCTACCATGACCATAACCTCATCGAAAAAGCCATCCAATGGCTCTGCCAGGGCAGCACCTCTCAGAAGTGCCTGTCGGTAATCCCCATCCTGCAGCAAAGGCATAATTTCCTTTTTGATTCCCGTCCAGACATTGTAAAGTTCCCGCTCACTCTCCTCAGTGAGCAGGCTGGTATCGATATGATCACTATCTGCCTGACGATCCAGGTGTGCCGCTCTAGTATAAGCAGTCAACAGCAGCTCAAACTCCGGCTTTTGCCGCCCCATTGTGATGGCATCCAATCTCTTTTTGACCAAGAATAGGTGATCAAGTGAGGGACTTAAGGCGGCTTCAATAGCATCATAGGCATAACCGGAATCTAGGAAGAGAAATCTCAGTCGAGCCTGGAAGAAATCGACCAGTTTGTGCTGGATCTCATCAAGAGACAGGCTGAGTTCCATTCTGGCAAGATTCTTGTAGGCCGCGGCTATGAGTTCTTCCAGAGAAAAATCGAATTCATGGTGGAGAATAATGTTACAGATGCCCAAACCCTGGCGCCTGAGTGCAAATGGGTCTTGAGAGCCTGTAGGCTCCAGCCCTGCTGCAAAACACCCCACCAAATTATCAATCTTATCGGCAATAGCAACAACCGCTCCTGGTATTTCAGCAGGGACCTCATCTCCAGCAGTGCGTGGTTTGTAATGATCCCTGATCGCTCTGCATACACCCTTATTCTCCCCGCTGGCCATGGCATAATACCCGCCCATGACCCCCTGTAACTCCGCAAACTCAAAGACCATACTGGTCACCAGGTCTGCCTTGGACAGATAAGCCGCCCGCTCTGCTGTCTCTCTCTGCTGTTCTGCCAACCCCAGTGCTTGAGATAGATATCTGCTCAATACAACAAGACGCTCCACTTTATCGTAGACACTTCCCAGTCCCTCCATGTGGACTACCTTTTTCAGTTCTTCTACCCTTTCCTCGAGAGGCTGTTTAATGTCTTCCTGGAAGAAGAATTCTGCATCCTGGAGGCGTGCCCTCAATACTTTCTCATTACCCTGGCGGACAACTTCTCGATCAATAGGGCCATTGGCGCAGGCGATAAACAGGGGCAGGAGTTTCTCCTGCTCATCCCAGACCGGGAAATAACGCTGGTGTTCTCGCATAGGGGTGATCACAACTTCCGGGGGAAGCTTTAAAAAGCGAGAGTCGAAACTTCCAGAGAGGGGTGTGGGGCTTTCCACAAGATATGTGACCTCTTCCAGAAGCTCATCATCTGGCTGGAGATGCCCCCCTGCTCGGTTGGCCTCCTCTTGAGCGAGCCTCCAGATCATCTCTTTGCGTTCATCCTGATCCAGGATCACAGAGGCTTCCCTTAGTTTTGCTAAATAGTCTTCTACGCTATTGATCTTGATGGGTTCGGTATGGAAATTGCGCAAACCATAGGTATAATAACCAGGACAGAGGCCACCTATTTCAAAACCCACAACCTGAGAGCCGAGCAGGCTTACCAGCCAGCGAATGGGTCGAATAAAGCGAAAGTCCGAGTCTCCCCAGCGCATAGGGCGAGGGAAAGAAATCCCTTTGATCAACAGGGGAACCTGCTCACTTAACACCTCCGCTGTTTCCCGACCCTCAATGCGTTTATCTGCGAAAACATATTCTCCGGAGTCTATTGTTTTTACAACCAGACTGGAGACAGAAACTTTCTGGCTCATTGCGAACCCTTTAGCTGCCTTTGTAGGATTGCCCTCTTGATCAAAAGCCACCTTACAAGGGGGGCCCTTTACTTCCTTTACAAGATCTGACTGTTCGGCAACAAGCCCCTGCACATACATAATGATTCTGCGAGGAGAAGAGAAAATACTCACCTTTTCGAAGCCAATCCTGTTCTCATTCAGCATCTTTTCTCCGGCTGTTTGCATTTGGCCGAGCAAAGGACTGGCCAGCCTTGCGGGCAGTTCTTCTACCCCTATTTCTAATAAATAGTCCATTGATTAGACCTCCTTTGACGCAGAAATTTTATAATTGTCCAGAGCAGGCAGCTGCAAAGCTTCCCTTTTCCGGGCATCCTTGATCAGTGGATAGCCCAACCGCTCCCTCTGCTCCAAGTAAGCCTGGGCGCTCAGACGAGCTAGATGGCGCACCCTGCCGATGTAAGCTGTGCGCTCAGATACACTCAAAGCTCCACGGGCATCCAACAGGTTAAAAACATGTGAACACTTTAATACATAATCATAGGAAGGCAGCACAAGCCCTTTGCCACTGATGCATTTTGACTCCTTTTCATACATCTCAAAGAGCGCAAACAGCATCTCAATATTTGCTTCTTCAAAATTGTAATAGGAATGATCCACTTCACTCTGATGATGAATATCACCATAAGCAATCTCTCCAGTCCAGTTTACGTCATACACATTATCAACACCCTGAATGTACATGGCAATCCGCTCAATCCCATAGGTGAGCTCAACACTTACAGGTTTACAGTCAAATCCTCCACACTGTTGGAAATAGGTGAACTGTGTAATCTCCATGCCATCCAACCAGACCTCCCAACCCAAACCCCAGGCACCTAAATTAGGGGATTCCCAATTATCCTCTACAAGTCGAATATCATGAGAACGCAGATCAAGACCCAGTTGAGAGAGACTGTCCAGGTAGAGATCGATGATATCATCAGGTGAAGGCTTCAAAATTACCTGATACTGATAGTAGTGCTGCAACCTGTTGGGGTTATCGCCATACCTGCCATCTGTGGGCCGCCGTGATGGCTCAACATAGGCAACATTCCAAGGCTCCGGGCCTAAAACCCTCAAGGCTGTGGCTGGATTCATTGTCCCAGCACCTACCTCCAGATCATAAGGCTGCTGGATAATACAGTACTTGCTCCAATAACCATTGAGCCGGGCGATAATCTCTTGAAAACTTAAATCACTCATAACCTTTGTTCCTCCTTATAATTATCTTAATAATAAACGACAAAAGTGCCGGACAGGCTTTATTGATTTGCAAAATAGCTTCTTTCTCCGACCCCTGACCGCCGGCTTCCATTCCCACTTCTCACATCTTTTCCGTTGGCCGCGTGTGGAAACCGTGACAATACCCCCCGTCCCCGTGTCACGCTAACGAATAAAATCCCGTCCCTGCAGCATTAATGCTGCAGGGACGGGATTTCCCGCGGTTCCACCCTGCTTGGCGCAAAACATCTGGCGCCCCCTTGCTTAATGCAGGTTTTACTTCCCTCAATACTGGGTTTCCTCCTGCTGCTCCGAAGTCCCTTCACCATCTTGTTTGACCGGTTCACACCATCCCGGCTCTCTGGGGCAAAACAATAAATGGCTACTCTTCTTCATCATGGCTTATTTGTTGACTTCAATCTATATCAGTATTTATTCACTCCAATCTATCAATTAGGAAGATAACTGTCAAGTTTGTATTTGTACTTCTACACCTTCCGACATATTATGGCCAACTTCTTCTTCGGACTCGTCAGACATGATTTCATCGGCGATCTCCAGTGTGCAGTTATTGAGCAATGCTGCCACAGTGCCCACAGCGCCAAGCACAGCCAGTTCATCACTGACCAGCATACCCAAAATGCCAACCATGCCTACACCGACTGGAACTTCGCAAAGAGAAGCATCCCCCTTCTTCAGGCGAATTTTGGTACAAGCACCCTTGGACAGGATATCCCCCCAACTGCAGCAGGACTTCCCTTCCTGTTCTTGTTCCAACATGATCAATGCATTGACAGTATCCCCATTCGCCTCATCCAAGGCATCTTTAGCCTCTTTATAGCTTACACCCATCCGCTGCCGGATAAAATCCACCTTTTCCAACAGATCATCCACATCATCCACCTACCTTTATATGCAATGGGCATATATTTCACTTATTATGCCCATTCTTGGCATCTTCATCGCGAAAGGCATTTAAAAAAGAACGGGAACGGGGTCTGACATCACCATGGTATGTCAAAAAATCCTGCAATAAACTGGCCAATTCCCTCAGGACTTGCGGAGTGAGCTTTGCTTTAATGGCCTGCTCTAAAGGAGACCGCAAAAAATAGCCCAGGGCACCTAGAGTGGCCGGAGAAAAGGATCGCACCCCTTCACAGCTTTCAGCACAGGCAGGGCAAACGACCCCTCCCCCTTCAATGCTGAACCAAACCCGTTTTTGTTGCTCTCCTGTTTCAATAGAATATGGATGATTCCCTACTACACATTCGGTCAGGGAGGGACAAAAGCCGAGAATATCTAACAGTTTGAGTTCAAAGACACGGGCGGTGAGTTTAGGATTCCCATCTTTTAATGCCCGTAGAGTAGAGAGCATGAGAAAGAAAACGTTTGGCTGCCGTTCTCTCGCCTGGGTAAGGCGGTCTACCAGTTCGGCACAGTAGCTGGCTGTGCTGAAACGCTCCAGATCCTGTTCCAGGTAGGAAAATTGCTCCTCAGCATCCCCTTGGGAAACAGTATCCATGCTTCTACCCCCGTAAAGAACCAGATGAGTATGGCTGAACAGCTGCACTGCCCCCCGCAGGCGGCTGGTAGTCTTGCGCACCCCCCTGGCAATGGCTGAAACCTTCCCCTCCTCACGGGTAAACAGCGTGAGAATCCGGTCAGCCTCCTGGTAGACCATGCTCCTCAGTACAATGGCCTCTGCTTTATAGATCCCCATTAGCTCCTCCAATTTCAGTATGCAATAGGAACCGTCCCCATTGCATTTTTCACCGAGTAATCAGTTACACCCATTTAGGCTTGCCTACTGCTGTGACTGTTATTCTTGTTTCCACAAACATGTTCCAGCCCTCGGCAAAGGATTCTTCCTTGTTTGTGCTGATCTCATATTCTGCGGCACCAGATTTTTCTACTTGTTCTGCCACTCTTTTGGAAGCCTCTGTTAACGCGTAGTCAAGAGCCTCACCATATTTTTCAAACTTAATCCGTTCCCATGGGGCAAAAACGATAAACCGCTCATCACCATCTGGCTGTATCAAAACCTGAACAACCTCAACAATATTACCAGATGCTGCTCCGATAGCATTGGCAATTTCCGCATTGCCCGGTATGTTTAATTCCAGCCCTAGTTTTTTGGCTACATCGGGTAGATAAGCCTGTACAGGCGCACCTATTGCAATTAACGGCAGATTAAAATCAAGGCTACAGTCCATAATCTCTTTTTCTTGGAACTGCAAAATCTTATCGACAAAATACATTGCCCCTCTTTCATCCTGAACATCAAAGTGTTCACCCTCAAAATTGACAGTGCTTTGGATGATAGTCAGGGCAATCTTATCCACAACAGCATCTATAGCTAAATCAAGAAACTCTTGATAACCCTTTCTCATTTTATGAGCCATCATTCTTACACCCAAAATGGAAGCTTCCTGATTCCATTGGGTATAGCGGCCATTGGCATGTACGATATCAGTGGGAGTTAAAGAAGCTTTATCTACAATACCCATTTCCACCAAACGGCTGAGATCCACACGAAATGTTTCTAACCCCATCTTATTGGCTAAAAATCGCAGTGTATGGGGCTGCTTTTTCAACAATTTAACAGCTTCTGCTTCAATGGCTGTCAATTCTACAGAAACAGATGGCTGCACCAGGATATAACAATCGGCTGCTTGGCCTAAATATGAATCATAATTGCCACTTTTGAACTGGCTACTTAATTCCTCAAACAAATTGGGATATTTGCTGGCTGCTACTGCCAAAGGCCACACCCTTTGCGGTCCGATGGACAGATTCTTATCTTTGTCTACTTGTATATAGCTATCCCCACCGATTCCATAGGTATTAATTTCAGCTGCCTTGACTCGGGTTGCCCAGCCTCCGACAACAGCTCCCTCATTATTTACCTTGGGCACCTCATCGGACAGAAGTGCAATATCGGTGGTTGTTCCACCCATATCCAGCACCAAAGCATCCTTAACCTTGGCACAATATGTGGCTCCATAGATGCTGGCAGCAGGTCCGGACAGCAGGGTTTCGATGGGCTTGATCCTGGCCACACTCTCACTCATCAAACTGCCGTCACCTTTGACGATCATCAACGGAGCATCGATCTGCTCTGCTGTCAAAACCCCTTTCACTGCCTCAATCAATGAAGCTATTGTTGGCAAAAGCCCGGCGTTCAGGACAGCAGTGACGGTGCGTTCGTGAAACCCCAGAGAAGAGGAAAGCTCATGGCCGCAGACTATCGGCACATCCATCATTTCACGTATTAGCTCTCTGGCCTGCTGTTCATGTTCCGGGTTGCGAATGCTGAAAAAGCTGGAGATGGCCACAGCTTCAACCTTTCCCTCAAAATAACGGATGGCACGGCGAACTTGCTCCACATCCAATTCTGCTTGCAGATTGCCAGCCACATCATGGCCACCTGTGATAACCTGATAAAATTTCGTCGGGAGTTTATCTATTGGTTCATGGCCAATCAGTAGCAGTCCCACTTCACCCCCACGCCCCTCCACTACGGCATTAGTTGCTAAAGTGGTAGAAAGGGCTACCATTTTCACATCATTAACTGCATCACATTTTATTTCCTGAAAGCACTCGCCAATACAGCTTGTCAAATTATCATGAGTAGTCAGCACCTTGGCTTTTGCTATAACCTTTTGGCTGTTTATATCCAAAATAACGCCATCTGTATAAGTCCCACCTGTGTCTATACCTAGAACTAACGACATATTGCTGCCTCCATCCCTAAAAGATTGCTTGCATTAACAATAGTTCATTATTTAGCTTATATTATGTAAAATATACCATGAATAGATCATGGTAGCGAAGCCCAATATACCCATTATACCAAAGAGGACCTCGCCGGTAGAAATTTACCGTTGATGTCCTCAATTTTCTCATTTTTTAATAAAGGTTGTTTTTGATCATGCCGAATTCTTCCATTGCCTGATGGGCCAACTCTTGAGCAACTTCTTCTTTGTTTTGCCATCCTCTTGGAGCGTTATTCCCTACAAAAACTGTTAACCGTGATTTCAGCCCTCTTGTCCCTGTTATAGCTGCATAAAGGTAACTTACTTTTAATTCTAAGACAGAACAGGAGCAGGAGTAATAAATAACACTCTCGAATCAGAAAATAAGCATAATATGTTAGGGCTTACACTATTACGAAGAGAGGGATTTTTGTGAACCATATACCAGTTATTAAAGATTATCAATTGACGGCTTATTTCCAGGAGCTTTCTGCAGATTCTCTTTACCCCAGTGCAGGTTCTTCTGCTGCTATGACTGCTGCCCATGCCGCGGCCCTGTTTGCCATGGTCTGCCGGGTTAACCTGCGCAAAATTAAAGAGGACTTATCTACAAGAAAGGATAACCAAGACCGGAAAATCTTTTGGGAAGAAACACTGCATAAAGCTGATCAGATCTTAGAACAATCACTTGCTCTAGCCCAGGAGGACGGTTTTGCGATAAAGGATTTTATGGAGGGGGTACCCCAGGGCGGAGGGAAAGCGACCAGCATTCCCCTAGATATTGCTTGCTGTGCCGGGGAAATCATCGCTTTGATCACACATGCCTTCCCCAAATCCTATGCCCCTGTTCAAGCAGACGCAGAGTGCGCGCGCTGCCTAGCAGAGGGGAGCAAAAAAGCCTCCCTCACTGTGGCACGCTATAACCTACCACTGCTCAGTCAGGAGGAACGGGAAAGCTTTACAAACCAAATAACAGCGCTGGAACAGGAGGCCTGTTCAAACACCTGATACCGCCACAATTTCAGCTCCCGAGTCAGAAAAACACGCTTTTCCAGACAGATAGAATCTGAAACTCCATTACCCTAAAAAAGCGGCAATGATGCCGACCAGAAAAACGCCATCAAAGATTCCTGCCCCTCCGATACTTATCATCTGCCCTCCCAGATTCTGAAATGCCCTCCAGTTCAACAGGTCGGCCCCAATCAGGGTGCCCATAGTACCGGCAACATAAGCCACAGGAGCAGTGGAACCGCCAGGTGCCAGGATTAAAGCCGCAGCTGCAGCAACAAGGGGAGGGATAAAGGCTGGCATAACAATGCCCACACCAGGTTTGGGTCTGGACATCATTTTGGCCACAATGGTGACAGCGATAAAGGCAAAGAGAGTGGGCCAAAGTGGTGCCCGCCCACCCAAAAGCAGATAGAGTGAAAGAAGGGCAGGTAGGCCCGCTCCCCCTACATTGATGCAAATCACCTGCTCCTGTACAGCAGGAGGGTAGTAAAAGAAAAACATAGACAGCAGATTGCCCTGGCGATTATATACCCGTACACGGCGCCGGGAAAGAGGGATATTGATCAAGCTGCCGATAATAGATGCTGTCAAAAACAGAAATGCCCCACTTTGAGACATGCCCAGACGGGAAAAAGAAAAAGTGGCCACATTGAAGAACAGAAGAAGCAGCAGCAGCGGTATTAACAGAATCAAGAATAAAAACGGAATCAAGCGAATCCCCCCTCACGTGGCAAGGGGACGTTTCGTTTGCCACATTTT
>DIQC01000059.1:13672-16916 GCA_002426495.1 Thermacetogenium sp. UBA5472 | reverse complement strand
GTGGCAAGGGGACGTTTCGTTTGCCACATTTTTTCCATGCTACAGTAAGCCAAGCCACTCCATTCACTCCTTAAAATGAGGTCAGTTTAAGGTGATGTAAGTATACCGGCAGCCAAGGCAGCCACATAGATCTCCTTCACCCCAGCATTTATCAATGCTTTGCTGCACTCCTGAACAGTGGCACCAGTTGTGTAGACATCATCCGCAAGCAAAACAGCCTTGCCCTGCAGGGGTAGAGCATCCTCCCCTGCCTCAAAAGCCCCCTTCAGGTTGGAATGACGCTGCTCCCTGCTCAGTGATGTCTGGCTGTGGGTTTCTCTGCTGCGAATCAAGGCATTGGGAACAAGGGGGATTCTGAGCATTCTGTTCACCACTTCTGCCAGCAGAAGAGCCTGGTTGAAACCCCGCTCCTGCAAGCGATTTTCATGTAGAGGCACTGGGATCACTGCCGCTAACAAACGATACGGAAAAAGAGAAGCTACTAAGGATGCTATCAGCTCACCTAAAGGATATGCAAGCTCACGCCTCCCCGAGAACTTGAAGCTGTGCAAGGCATCTCTTAGCGATCCATCATAGGGAGCGACACACCTGGCAATGGCATATGGAGGTTCATTTTCCCTGCATTCCTGACAGGTAGTTTCCCCTGCTTCTGCCTTCTTAAATCTGCCGCATTTTGCACAGGGGAGAAAGCCATCTGCCAGTTCAGCCCACTCCTCTAAACAAATTTGGCAGATATGCCGCTGAGATCCCCGGCGCCCACAGATAGGACACCCCTGCTCCTGGGGAAAGAAAAGCCCTTTCATAGCCGATCTTACATCTGTCAGCAAAAAGTTCACCTCCGTCAGAATCCCATCAGGGGGACCATCAGGGGGACGGTTCCGGTGATGGCATCAATCACAAGCATAAAAATCCTGGTGAACTTCCTCTCATTCCGAGAAATGTTCTCATGCTCAGGTTTCTTGTCTAGAAACTTCCTTTCCATCAAAAGAACCGTCCCTGTGATTGGGCCATTAATCCAAATTCTCCCGCAGATATCCCTTGCGCCTGGCTTCCCTGTTAAAGCCGGTGATCTGTGCCCTTGCTTCCCGCATCGACCTGCTCACCCCGGAGGAGATGAACCAGACATCACCTGTAGGATGATCGGGACTGCGTCCACAGCGGCCGGCGATCTGTACCAGAGTAGAGGCATCAAAGACTCCCTCCTGTCCGGCTTCCAAAACCAGCACATCGACACGGGGTACTGTGACCCCCCGCTCCATAATCGTTGTGGTCACTAATACAGGAAACTCCCCGGCAAAGAAACGCTCCCTTTTCAGTGCCCGATCTCTATCCCTGGCATATGTCCATTGGACTCCACTCGCATCCAGGTATTTTAATGGGTCTCTTCCCGCAACTGAGCGCAGAGCCTCTCCTACCAGACGGGTCAGGGCAACAGAAGGAACGAAGATAAATATGCGGGCTCCGGGCTTTTTCAAAAGTTCACCTGTGATCTCCAGCACCCTCTGCTGAATACGCAGCCCTTTCCCCCGCCTTTTCCAGGGACTCACATTAAGAAACTGGGGAACCGGAAGGGGAAAACCATGGTGGCGAACAGGTATCTTTACTATATCAACTTTGCTCGTCTGTGCAAACATCCAGGAGACTGGAGTAGCTGTCAGATAGACAAACTTTCCACCATGACGGCGAGCCCTTTCCACACCAAAGTGCAGCATCCTGCACTCCGGGTAGGGATAGGCATCCCCCTCATCGAGAATCACCAAATCAAACCGGTGATAAGAGCGCAGTGTCTGATGTGTTGTCGCTACAATCAGGGGCACATCCTTATTATGACCGCCACTGCCCCCATAAAGAGCAGTGACACACCCTTCTCCAAAAGCCCTGGCCAGGCGAGGGGCAATCTCCAGGACCACATCCCGTCTGGGAGAAGCAAACAGCACCTGCTGACGGCGCCCCAAAGTATCAGCGATAAGAGGAAATGAAACCTCGGTCTTTCCCGCTCCACAGGCTGCCCAGACAAGGTATGTCCCCCCTGGCTTGCCCTCTCTGCCAAATTCCAGCAGGGCTGTCGCCGCACCCTCTTGTGGTGGTGTGAAGCGCAGTTCCCCCAACAATGAAGAATAGTTAGTAGCATGTACACCTGACCTAGATGCAGGAAGGACAGCCTGAGCAGTTCCCGCTGCGCCCAGATCCTGTGTGACATCTTCTGTAGTGCCTTCTGACAGAGATCTGGCCAGACCTTCAGCCCCCCAAACATGAGGAGAACAGCAGATCTCATGTTGTCTGCTGCCGCAATCCATCTTTAGAAGCCTTCTCATACCACCTAGACCACCAATACCACTTTCGGCAGCCCGTGCGGCAGCTAAGCCCTCATATGCTGTGTACAACTGGCTGCAAAAGCCCAGGTTCCCCATCATTCCACACTCCGGACAGCTGCAGCACACACTGCTGCCACATCTGGCACATCGATAGGGCGCAGGGGTACCCTCCCACCCACAGCGCTGACAGCGAACAAGATCCCCCTGCACAGTATAAAGCGCAGGCAGCAGAACAGCTTTCCCTTCCAAACAGAAAGACTGCAGAACTCGGATAAGGAGACCACGATCAGCAACACCAGTAAAAGCAGCAATCTCCTGCACGGACAACAGACGCCCCTTTAATAATCTCTCCACAGCCTGCATCTCCTGGCAGCCATAAGGAAAGACACCATCATTATTGAATCGAGCCTTTGCTTCAAGGGCAGCTGAATCTGCGCCGGGTTCACCATAGACACAGTCAGTATTTGCCCCTAATCGGCGCAATAGCCGGCGGCACATATCCCTAGCGCTTTCCACAGTCAGCGGCTTGGATGTTCCCGGGCTGTGATAAATCTTTTTATGCAACTCATTGTACACCCTAGCCGCAGTGCCCAGAGGCAGCAGAGGAGTAATTAGAGCAAAGGAATCATACCCCTTATTCTGAAGAAAGCGGCGATCAAAAGAGGGAACAGATGAGAGGAAGAGAATAGTCTTGTTCTCACCTTGCGCCACATATAAATTAAATAATAATTCAGGCACACCAGCTCACCCTTATCAATAGATGCGGAATGCTCAAGCGTATTTTATAATTAGCAATATTGGAGACCTCAACCGCGCTCTGCTTGTATACATGTTTGTGGTAATAATTCCATAACAAAACAAAATATCCCTGCTTACGAATTGGTTTTTATAGAAACAGAGGGAAATTGACCAATCACCGGAACCGTCCC
>DIQC01000059.1:0-13499 GCA_002426495.1 Thermacetogenium sp. UBA5472 | reverse complement strand
CACCGGAACCGTCCCCGTGATTGTCCCCGTGATTGCGCTAAAAACTTGCTTCAATTGACTGTAGCCCCGGACATAACACCATTATAGGCAACACCGTAGTCGGGAATCCGCTCTCCCCGGGAAAGGCACCTGGCCAGAGAGGTGACGGTCCTTAGTCCTACTCTTTCGGTGAGCAGAAAATAGTGGATCGCTTTTCCACCACAGGCGGCAAAACCCTCATCCATAGCAGCATAATTACCAGGCTCCTGGCTGCATAGAAGTGTAAAGTTATGTCTGCGAGACAGGCGTTTCAGGATTTCCGGTGTCTCATCTGTTGACGCATCATCATAAATAACCAACTCAAAGGAACGCTGTGAGTCATGATAAAAGACAAGCAGTTCCCTGATCACTGCCTCGATAATAGGAGCCTGATTGTGGACAACAAGCAGAAGGCTGATTTCCGGATGGAAAGAATGGAGTTTATGGAATAGATAGGAACTACGGAAAAAAATCGAGAGTACCAGGCCGCAAAAAATGATCGCCAAAATGACCAATAAAAACATACGGGCCATATTTACCCCCTCCCCTTCACTATATGCGGCGCCCGGAAAAGGGGTTAAAGAATTTAAAGTTCTATCATGTGGTTTTTAATGGCATAAATAGCAGCCTGTGTGCGATCTTTTACTTTGAGTTTGCGAAAAATGTTTGTTATATGGTTTTTTACCGTTTTTTCACTGATAAAAAGCTGACCGGCAATGCCCCGATTCTTTTCACCTTTCGCAATCAGGGACAAAACCTCTTTTTCCCTTGCTGTAAGTGCTGCAATCCCTGCATTTGTAGGGGGAGCATTGAGGCGGCCGTATTCACCAATCAGTTTTTCGGTGACCAGTGAATGGAAAGCATGTTTTCCTTCCATAACATCATGGATCGCCTGCAGCATTTCTGTTGATTTTACATCCTTCAAAAGGCAGCCACTGACACCTATCCTGATCACCTCAAGCATATCCTCATCGGCAGCAATTGCCAGAACAATTATTTTAACATCCGGCATTTCCCTGTGGATCACCCTGCTGGCTTCCAGTCCACTGGTACCGAGCATGTTTAAATCCATCAGGATAACATCCGGATGCAGTTTGCGGGCTAAATTGATGGCACCCTGCCCATCACCAGCCTCCCCCGCTATTTCCATTTGGGGATCTGTTTCGAGCACCCTATGTAAACCCTCCCTGAATAAGGGGTGGCCATCAGCAATGACTACTCTTATCCTCTCCATATATCAATGTCTCCTCACCCACAGTAATAGCCACAGCTATCGTTCTGTCATCGCCATTGAACTAACCCATACCTCACCTTTAGAATATGAGAGTGCTTCGATCCGGGACTTCATGCTCCACCAATTAGTACATCCTGTCATTAAGCAGTTGGAAACAGCTATCTGACTTGCTATGTTTTACCCATTTCGACATAATCAGAGAGCTTTCCTGCAATAAATCTAATAAAACAGAATATTTTAACCAGTAGGCTTAAAGTCCCAGAAATTCCCGAACACTATCCTGAAGGCTTTCCAGATCTTCGCTGCTCTTTGATTCAACATAAATCCTGAACAGCGGTTCTGTTCCTGATGGCCGGACTAGCACCCAACTCCCATCCTCACAAAGCAACTTTACGCCATCAATAGTGTTGCGCTCTGACACTTTATGGCCAGCAAGCGATTCCGGTTCCCACTGTTGCAGAAGCTCTAGCACCTTTGCCTTATGCTCGGGGGAACATTTCAGGTCAAGGCGGTCGCTGACTAGGCATCCAAAGTTTTCATTAAGCTCTGCTTTCAATTCGCCTAGTGATTTACCCCTTGCGGCCATCATCTCCACAATAAGTGATATGGCCAAAATACCATCCTTTTCTGGAATATGCCCCTGAACGCTCATTCCACCACTTTCTTCGCTACCCATAACACTGTGGTGTTGCAGCAAAGACTGGCCTATATATTTAAATCCGACTGGGGTTTCTATAACTGGCAGGCCATAATCGTCAGCGATACGATCCAGCATATGTGTTGTGGCTACTGTACGGGCCACAGTTCCCCGCCAGTTGCGGTCCTCCAAGAGGTAGTAAAGGATGAGAGGCAGCATTTCATTTGGTGACAGGTACTCACCATCACTATCGATGACACCGAAGCGATCAGCGTCACCATCAAGGGCAAGTCCGATGTCAGCTCCCTTTTCAAGCACAGCTTCCCGCAAAGGGACTAGACATGCAGCAGTCGGATCTGGCAGGTTGCCGCCGAATAAAACATCCCTGTAGTCGTGGATTACATCTAATTTGATCTTTGTTCCCATGATAATCTCCTCCAGATATCCCCTTCCTGCACCCCACATAGGATCGAAAATGATTTTCATGCTGCCACGGTAAATAAAGCGATAATTGAGCAGGCTCTGGAGATGAGCAAGATAAAGAGGTTTGGCATCTAAATCACGGATTAGGCCTTGTTCCCGACTGGTATCTGGGGAAAGATAACAGACCTCTTCTTCTGATAAACCCTCTAAATTTCTTTCAATCGCTTCAGTTATCTCCAAAGTAGCCGGCCCTGCATATTCGGGAATAAACTTAATTCCATTGTATGCCGGCGGATTATGGCTGGCAGTGATCATTACCGCCCCTCCCGCTTGCATAGCCTTTACAGCATAAGCAGTCACCGGAGTAGGTGTGGCATCAACTGTCAGCCAGGAATTAATGTTGTTCCCAGCCATTACTCCTGCAACTGCAGCCGCAAATTGCTCTGAAAGAAATCTGTTATCATAACCGATGACAATCCCTTGACTGGACAGCCCGCATTCTCTTAGATAGCCGGCAATTGCCTGAGCTACCAACCGCACATTGCCAAAATTGAAATCCTCGGCAATTAGATCACGCCAGCCGTCTGTTCCAAATTTGATCTTTTTCACTTCATTCATCCTCACTTTTCTTTCACTTATAACCATAATTCGTCCTCCTGTCTAATTATAGTAATAGTACATCTTTCAGGCAATAGCAGGTAATGATAACAAACCTGTTTCTTCCTCTTTAGGGCTCCAATAAAAAAGAGCGTCGCCTTTTGTTGAAGGGACGCTGTATTAACTGCTTTTTAGCTGCCACTATCCACCGGGGTCGTCCTCTACCTTGGTATCATGAGTAAGCTCATCATCACTTTTATCCACATAGAGTTTTCCCTGGGCATCAAGAATAGCCAGATGCACTTTTCCGGGGGTTCTGATCCCCTGCTTATTGAGTTCATTGATCAGCCATGCCTCATCCAGATTATTTTGATCCAGGTTCTGATAAATTAACTGGCCGTCTACAATCAGTTCACTGCTGATCCCCTGATACTGACTCTCAACTTGAAGGTCCTCTCTTTTAACTGGTATTTTATCCGCTTTCAGTAAAACACTCAGCTGGCCGTCAGGCTCTAGAACAGCAAATTCTACTTCTGCTATATCAAATACTCCCTGATTGCGCAGCTGCATCAACAGTTCATCGATATTATAGCGCAGCCGCTTCATTTCCTGCTCCATGATCTTTCCGTTCTGGATGATCAGTGATGGTTCGCCAACCAGCACTTTGCGGGCGACCCGACTTTTCAGAGAAACAAAACGCACCAGATAATTGAGAACAGAGAAAATTATGAGCGCTAACAACAACGGCCAGGGACTGACCCAGTTTTGGATTACAAGTCCCCCGGCTATAACACCGGTTGTTATTCCAGCTAAATGCTCATAGTGGCTGAGCTGACCTGTACGCCCATTTTCCAAAACTCTCGCTATAATAAAAACAGACAGAAAAGCGAGAACTGCTCTCGAAGTCATGTCTACATAAATGGATAAGGGCAATGAGTGCTCCCACCTTTAGTTTGATTTAGAACGTTTTTCGCGGATCTTCTTAGTCACCTGCTGGAAAAGATCAAAAATTTCCTCTCGCCCTGGTAGGCGTTGAAATCTGACCTCTTTCGTTTTTTCAGCCATTGGATATCACCCCCGAAACATCTCTTTAAATCAATTATTAACGTTGTTATCCTTTTTTATACAGAAAATAAACAAGCCACACAGCAATGTGTGGCCGACCCAGCGAAACCCATAAGATTAACTTGCAGGGGGAGTCTCCGCTCTTGCTTTTTTAGCCTCACCTTTAGCCTCACCTTTAGCCTCACTTTTAACCTCACTCGTAGGTTCATCAGCTTTTGGTGTTGGCTGTTTACCTGCACCTGGGTTCGCTGCCCTGTTATCTGTACAGTAGAAACCAGACCCTTTAAAAACTATTGATACATTACGGGAAATCAGCCTCTCCACAGATTGTCCGCAGGTTGGACACTCTTTTAGAGGTTCTTCTGTAATACGCTGCGTCACCTGGAAACGTCCGCAGTGTTCACACTTGTATTCATATGTCGGCATTTAGCGTCACCTCTCCAGGAAATCTTTTATATCACTTAAATATCTTTATACCATTACATGAACTTTGTCAAGAGTACCGTCACTACCTCAGAGCTAGCAAATAATTTGGAAAGAGGAGGCGGATTGCGCAAAAAGTACTGCTGCTCTTTGGTTCAAAGAGCAGCAGTACGTCTGAAAAAGGGTTAAAAAAGATATGGATTGAGAACTTTCTTAACCGATTTTCTCAAATTCGTCTTTACCTGCCCCACAGACCGGACAAACCCAGTCATCAGGTATTTTTTCGAAAGGTGTCCCCGGCTCGACGCCGTTGTCCGGATCTCCATCCTCCGGAACGTATTCATAGCCGCAAACTGTGCATTCGTAGGTATCCATGCCATTACTCCTTTCTTTTTTGGTTTTAGTATCAGCCACATAGGTAGGAGCAGTCGGTGGAGTACTCCCCTTCTTTACCTGGTGGTAATAGGCATAGGTCATCGGATTGCCTTCGTTTAAAACATCTGCTGTGGTGATCTCTCCAATAAAAACAGTGTGTGTTCCCGCATCAATATCCTGGATGACTCGGGCTTCAATATAGGACAGGGCTATCTCATCTAGATATGGAACCCCCTGCGCTGTTGTCTGATAATGTGCATCGGCAAACTTGTCCACATCTCGACCCGACTTGAACCCAAACTGACCAATCAGGAAAAGGGGCGTTTCCTCAGGCAGGATAGAAATGCAAAACAGTCCGCTTTTCCTGATCATTCCATTGGTCATATTTTGTTTATTGATACTGACCACTATTGTCGGCGGCTCGCTAGAGATCTGCATGGCAGAATTGGCAATCTGCCCGTTCATCCGCCCTTCATCTTTGGATGAAACCATATAGAGTCCGTAACTGAGATTGTATAGCGCTTTTAGATTCATATCATTATTTCTCCCTATTCAATAGTAGCAGCAAGCTTGCTTCCAATCTGCTTGAGATTATCCAAATCCTCACTTTCAGGAACATACTTTAAATTCACTGTTTCCTCAGGCATTTCCCAGCCCATGCCCTCAAGAACAGCGGCCACCTCTTTAGCTCCCTGGCCTCCCCAGCCAAAAGACCCAAAGGCAAACCCTGTACGGTTCTTAGGACGCAATCCTTTGATATATGTGAGAAAAGCAGATATAGTTGGGAGCATCCCATTGTTGATCGTGGGGGACCCCACACATACTAGTTTCGCCGTGAGGAGCTCCGGAACAACCTCGGAAATATGGTTTGTCTGTAAAAACTTCATAACAACGGGAACACCGGCTTTTTCTATCCCATCCTGCAGAGCAAGTGCCATTTCCTGGGTGGAACCCCACATAGTATCGTAGACAATGAGGGCCTTACGTTCTGACTCATTGCCTGCCCATTTATGGTATTCCTCCAGCAGTTCAGGTATGTGTGACCTCCAGATCAGTCCATGACTGGGGGCAATCATTTCCAGGGAAAGTGTTTCCACAACAGCCAGAGCCTTTTTGACCTGATCCCCATAAGGGAAGACAATATTGGCATAGTAGGATGCCGCCTCTTCCCGGACCACATCCCAGCCCAGCTCATCAACAAACCGTTCTGTGCTGGCGATATGCTGCCCAAAGGCGTCATTGGATAGGAGCAACTTGTCCTCAGGAATGTATGTCACCATATTGTCCGGCCAGTGCACCATAGGAGTTTGCACAAACTTGAGAGTTCGGGAACCGATGTTCAATTCCTCTCCTGTTTTAACCAGGATAGTGTCCCAATCTTTCTTATAGTGCATCTTCAAACCATCTTGTCCCTTTGGCGTAGTGACGATTTTTGCATTGGAAGCGGCTTCCATTAACTTGGGGACGCTTCCTGAGTGATCCATTTCCACATGGTTGACCACCAGGTAATCTATCTGTTGCGGATCCACAACAGATTTGATCCTGCTTAACATTTCATCTGCCAGATAATGCTTTACCGTATCCACCAATGTAATTTTATCGTCAATGATCAGGTAAGAGTTGTAGGTTGAACCACGAGGAGTGACATAACCGTGGAAATAGCGGAGATCCCAGTCGATCCCGCCAACCCAATATACACCGGGTTTAATCTCGATTGCCTGCATAAAAACTCACCTCCATGCAGCTATATTATCCAATTGTCGCCTTCCATAAGCCGTGGAGATTGCAATAGGCGTAGACATCGGCGTCAGCCTTATCACAGAAAACTGTTTTAGGCTCATCGCCCGGAGAAAGTGCTACTCTCTCGATACCATTATCTGTTACCACAGCAATCCATTCGATATAATGCTTCTCTGTCATCGGATGAATTGCAGAGCCTACTTCAACAGATAACTGCCCGCCCTGCCTGGCCACTGCTGGAACATGCTTTTCCTGTGAGGCATCGGTGGTATTGGCCTCAAGCTTTGTCATAGGTTTCCCACAGCATACTAGCTCTCCGCCACCTTTATTGATCAGCTCAACCATATTGCCACATGTTTCACAACGATAGAATGCAACATGTGCTTTCATCAGTCTTGACCACCTTTCTTAAATAATATGTAATTAATAGTTTTCAGCCTTGATCTCAAAATAAGCCTTGGCATGGTCGCAAACCGGGCAGACCTCAGGTGCCTTTTCTCCGTAATGGATATGGCCGCAGTTAGCGCACTTCCAGGCCTGTTTTTCCTCTCGCTTAAAAACCTTACCATCTACGATGTTTCGCAGCAATTTACGATATCTTTCCTCATGCTCTTTTTCAATTTGGGCAACACCTTCGAAAAGTCTGGCAATAGCCGTAAAACCCTCTTCTTTTGCTGTTTTTGCAAACTCCGCATACATTTCTGTCCATTCATAATTTTCACCTGCGGCAGCATCCTCAAGGTTCTCTTCTGTTGCGGGAATACCATTATGCAGGAGCTTGAACCAGATCTCGGCGTGCTCCTTTTCATTACCAGCAGTCTCCTCAAAAAAATTAGCTATCTGAACAAATCCTTCTTTCTTTGCTTTGGATGCATAGTAGTTATACTTAGTCCTCGCCTGTGATTCACCGGCAAAAGCAGTCAATAGGTTAGCCTCTGTTTTAGATCCCTTAATGTCCATTGTTTCTCCTCCTTATTATTATTTAGTTGCCATTTGATCCAATAGCCATTTGAACTAATATATTATACTGTCGACTGATGATCAAGTTAAAATTATTGAATAAAACGCCCATTTTTATTATTCAACAGCATATTACTAAGTTTATCTAAATTGTTGCCAACATCCTCCACAAGGCAAACACAGGCTCTTTATGAAGATAATTTCCTACTAAATTAATAAAAATTAATCATAAATTAAACTATTGTTAATAAATCGAAAAATTACCCGAATCATTGATCTGTAGCGATTTACCTTTATTATTGTTGGATTTCCGCCCTGGCAAACTTCTTCTATATCTAACCAGTAACTACTATTATATGCCATTGAGGAATGTAGACAATCATGCTAAACTAAAATAAATAGTAAGAGACATATCTAAGAGACATACCACAAAACAATTTCCCAATTTGCTTCTTATTAAACTACCATTTCATATGGGTTCCGTTGTCTCCCGTTGTCGGCGAGTAGAGGTTGTTGATCAGATTTGGGAGGTGGAACACATGAGTGTGACCATGGCGTACCTACAAGATTTATCAGAGGCTGACCTTTCTTTTGTTGTCAAAACCATTGTTGACAAAAGGCAAGACCATGATCATATCTGTAACTTATTGAAGGATAAGCCTGACCTGGTGGAAATCATGTTGGAGGATGAGAAGCTTTTTCAGCGAGTGAATGAGGAAGAGAACATCTTCCTTAAAATCTCCCCTTTTCTGTTACTCACTATCCTTATCCAGCAGACTAAAAGGGAAATGGAAACAAGAAGTTACACGATGGAAATAATCGGTCAACGGAGGCAGGTACCGATTTTCGATGCTAAAGCTGCCGTAGCGCTTATTCAAAACAACAATATACGGGCATACCTGGCCAGGATGCTGGCCTCATTTACCAGGGTGGACAGCACCACAGTTGTCTATCGTGCCCGAGGGTTAACCTACCAGCGCCACTTTAGTGAGTTTGACTTTGATGATGTGCTGGAATTGGCCGGATTAGTAGAACTACCCTATCGCTATGATTTTTATAAGAGGCTTGCAGATATTTCTTTGTTTATCACAGGGATCTTCCCCGAATGCCTGCCAGGCAGCAAGGGGGGAAATGCCCAACTCCCCGAAAAACATATAGGGCACAGCGGACGCACCCTGCGTGATTATGAAAAGGATGGGCGCAAATATTATGACCTGGCATCAACTTATGATGAAGCAAAGGAACAAGGACTGGATCAGGTTCTTTCCCAATTAGCTGAAAATTTCACCATAATACGCAAGCCCTTAAATTATCTGGCTACAAACCTAATGAGTAAGCGGCACAAAGACTGGTTTATCAATCCCTAGACACAGGGGGACGGTTCTCCTGTGTCAATAACTAATGCTGATTACCCGCTCATCTATGGAGCGGGTTTTTTATTGTCTATCCGCCCAATTCCCCCAGCAGCTTTTGCCCTCCAGCTGGTTTTTTCTTTTATTCTGGATTTATGCAGGAAATGAAGCAATAAAAAAACCCGGGGAGTCAATGCAGCAAACGACCTATCTGAGCCCCGGGTTCTGCCTATAAGACCAGCTAAACTTCAACAACCTCAGTTATTTCTGGTATTTCTTTTTTCAATGCCCGCTCAATACCCATCTTCAGGGTGACTGTCGCCATCGGGCAGCCGCCGCAAGCTCCTTTAAGACGCACCTTAACTACTCCCTGCTCGTCAACATCAACCAGCTCAACATCTCCCCCATCAGCTTGTAGCATCGGGCGTACACGCCCCAAAGCCTCTTCTACTTTTTCCCGCATAAGATTTCACCCCCATCTTTAACGACATCATCTAAGAAGCAGCGGAAATCCGGTCCCAGTTCTGGGTTGGCCAATGCATACATGACAGTAGCCTCCAGAAAACCGAGCTTATCACCCACATCATATCTTTTCCCAGAAAACAGACAAGCATAAACTGACTGTGTTTTAGCAAGTTCTTTCAGGGCATCGGTCAGCTGAATCTCTCCTCCCGCTCCGGGCTCTATCCTCCCTAATATCTCAAAGACCTCGGGGGTGATAATATAGCGCCCGATCACAGCGAAATTAGATGGTGCGTCTTTGACGGCCGGCTTTTCCACCATATCCTTCACTTGAAAACAGCGGCTGTCGCAAACGTTGCTGTCATCACCTGGAAGGGGTTCGATGATCCCATAGCGGGAAACTTCTTGATCAGGCACATCCTGTACCGCCAAAACCGAAGCATGGTGATCCTCGTAGATATCCAGGAGTTGGCGCAGGCAGGGCACCTCCGCATCGATGAGATCATCTCCTAAAAGCACAGCAAAGGGCTCATCACCAATAAACTTCCTGGCACAGTAGATTGCATGTCCCAGCCCCAAAGCCTCTTTCTGCCTCACGTAATGAATATCAACAAGATCAGTGATCTCTTCAATCAATTGTAGGTTTTCCAAATCACCCTTTTCTTTTAGCACCATCTCTAGTTCTACTGCCCTGTCAAAATGGTCCTCGATGGCACGCTTATTTTTTCCGGTAACAATGATAATATCCTCGATCCCGGAGGCAACTGCTTCCTCCACTGTATACTGAATCGCTGGTTTATCAACAATAGGCAGCATTTCTTTCGGTTGAGCTTTTGTCGCCGGCAGAAAGCGTGTCCCCCACCCGGCAGCTGGAATAACTGCCTTTCTTACTTTTTTATGATTCACTCCAGTCATCTCCTGAGCATTATTGTAGTAATTTGTAGTTGTAATATAAGCTCAGCCTAAAATCATATATAATTATATATAAGAGATAGCTGAGACATCATAAAATATTTCGCTTCCCCATAATCCTAATCCTTCTTTGCCAAGGATAGTATTTAGAGGGAAGTTATATCTTAATTTTGCCAATGACCTGCTCTCTAAACCAAAAATAATAAGATACGAGCTTGCCTTTTCCCCTACAAGCAACAATAACCAGGGAAGATAATGCTTTCACTTTTCGTTTATGGTAATTATTGGCTTGGAAAATACCCAGTTTTTTATTATACTGTAGCAGGAGAGGTCAGTCCTAATGTCGTAATGTATAACATAAATATGAATTAGTATAACACATTTGCAGAGGAGGACAAGTATGGGGAAGAAAATAACCCTGTCAGTAATTAAGGCCGATGTTGGAGGATATGTAGGACACACCAATGTACACCCGGAACTTCTAGAAATAGCGCGGGAAAAATTAAGTGATCACCCCCTACTCATAGACTCATACGTTGCCCATGTGGGCGATGACATCGACCTGATCATGACACATGATACCGGTCGCAATAATGGTGAGGTTCACCAACTAGCATGGGACATATTTCTTGAATGTACTGAAGCAGCTAAAAAGCTGAAACTTTACGGCGCCGGGCAGGACCTCTTGGGAGACGCCTTTTCCGGTAACATTAAAGGGCTTGGCCCAGGCATTGCCGAGATGGAAGTTGAAGAGCGTAAGAGTGAACCGGTGATAGTTTTTATGGCTGACAAAACAGAACCCGGCGCCTGGAACTTACCCCTTTATAAAATGTTTGCCGATCCCTTCAACACAATCGGACTGGTCATCGATCCAAAAATGCATAACGGTTTCGATTTTGAGGTCAGGGATTTGATAGAAAACAGGAAGATCACCTTCTCTACACCAGAAGAGATCTATGATATGCTCGTTTTCATCGGAGCACCAGGCCACTATTGCATCAAGCGTATCTTCCATAGAGATACGAAAGAAATCGCCGCGGTATCAAGCACCCAAAGGCTCAACCTGATGGCCGGCCGCTATGTGGGCAAGGATGACCCTGTCTGCATCGTCCGCTGCCAGAGCGGATACCCCGCAGTAGGTGAGGCATTGGAACCGTTTACCTATCCGCATCTTGTTGCTGGCTGGATGCGTGGGTCACACAATGGCCCCCTCATGCCTGTCAATATGGAAAATGCCCGTCCCACACGTTTTGACGGGCCACCACGGGTAGTCGCTTTAGGTTTCCAGCTTGCTGAAGGCAAATTAGTAGGCCCACAGGACTTCTTTGGTGACACGGCTTTCGATGAGGCGAGGAAACAGGCCAACAGAGTGGCCGACTACATGCGGCGCATGGGTCCATTTGAGCCCAATCGCCTGCCCCTGGATGAGATGGAATACACTTCTATGCCCCAGGTCTCGGAAAAATTGAAGGATCGCTTCATCGACCTGAATAAAGGCAAAAAATAATGCACTAGGAATGCACTAGGGACGGTTCCTGTTGCATAGCTTCGATGCACCGGGAGACAATTTCAAACAAGAACAAAAAAGACCAGTTGTGCACAAGCGTAATTGCTTGCAATAACTGGTCTTTATTATCTTCAAAATGAGCAGCGTTCCTCTGCTTCACTTTGCTTTACAGGGACTCTCCCCGTGATTGGCCTTTACCCATAAACCTCCGGACAATTTTCTTTGTATAATCGAGACATATTTTCCATTCCGGCAGTTTCAGCAGGACAGAAGCCACAGCATAAATAGCCACTCCCGCACAGATGGCCACCGTGAGCAGCACTGCATCCATGACTAAGCCTGGGTCAGGATAAAACCCTATCAATACTTCCCACAAGGCAACAACCCCACAGCCCATCGCTGCAGAAGCCAAGGAAACACGCCAGAAGCAGTCCCACATCTCCATACCGCCAAGGCTGCCCATTTTTCTGCGCAGAATAATAAATAAAAGGACTGCCGCAACAAGGGAAGCAATCGATGTGGACAGAGCCAGGCCACCATGAGCCAAGGGGCCCACCAATACAAAGTTCAAAATAATATTCACAACAACTGCGACAATGCCCAGCATCATCGGAGTAAAAGTATCCTTCAGAGCAAAATAGACACGACTGATAACTTCCCGCAGAGCCATGGGCAATAACCCCAAGCCCAAGAAAAACACGGCGTACGCTGTCATCGCAGTGGCCTCAGCATCAAAAGCGCCATGTTCAAAGAGCACACGTACAATTGGCTCTCTGAGGACAATCATCCCTACAGCCATGGGTATTGTCAAAAAAATGCTCGCTCTGATGCCTCCCACCAAGGCCTTACGCAAGCCACCCATTTCACCATTGGCCGCCATATTGGAAAAGGTTGGGTAAAGCACAGTAGCCACCGCGGCGATAAAGATGCTTAAGGGCAATTGTGTCAAGCGGGTCCCAAAGTTTAAGGCAGAGATGCTTCCCTCAGTTAACCCGGTGGCCAGCATCCGATTGACAATTGTACCCAGTTGACCAGCCCCGGTGCCTAAAAGAATGGGGATGATCAGCTTACCAACCAGTTTAAACCCTGGATCTTTCCAGTCGAGCACCAACTGATAGCGGTATTTTGCCCTTTTTAGGCCAGGGAGCATGATCAGGATCTGGCTGGCTGTCGCCAGCACACTGCCTATCGCTACTCCAACAATACCATAGGTCCATCCGGAAATGAAAATAGATGCAATCATAACCACATTAAAAGGAATCCCTACCAGGGCTGGCCAGGTAAACCGCTCCTTAGACTGGAGATAGCCCGTATAGACCGCAGAAAGCGCATAAAAAACCATCATCGGCAGCAAGAGCCTGGTCAGTAAAATTGTTAAATCAACTACCTCACCCTGGAAACCCCGAGCGACAATTTTGACGATCTGAGGAGCAAAATAATACCCTATGATAACCAAAATAAGGCAAAATGTAAGCACAAAGTTGACCAGGGTGTTGATAAAGCGAAGGCCGGCCTCCTCCCCTTCATCATGCACTCGCTGAGTAAAAACCGGGATCAGAGTTGTAGACAAGGCGGTGCTGACTACAGAAAAGAGTATCCAGGGGATCATCGTTGCTACTAAGTAGGCATCAGTTGCAGCGGTCGCTCCGAAAACCCCGGCCAGTGATGTTTCCCGGAAAAAGCCCAGGACCTTGCTTATAATAGAGGCAACAGTGATAACACCCGCTGCTTTAAATAGTTGTTCCTTTTTCATGACTAACCTGCCCTTACAACATTATTATAGCTATACTATTT
>DIQC01000040.1:23301-24271 GCA_002426495.1 Thermacetogenium sp. UBA5472 | reverse complement strand
ATATCATCTTTTCGCTCTTCTAGGGGAGGAATTCTGATGGAAACAACCGCCAATCGGTAAAACAGATCCTGCCGCAAGACCCCATCTGCTATCGCTTTATTGGGATCTGCATTGAGACTGGACAGGACACGAATATTAACTTTGATATCTTCGGTGCCTCCTACTCGACGGAACCTGCCATCTTGAAGGACTCTCAGCAGTTTTGCCTGCAGACCCAGAGGCATTGAATTTAACTCATCAAGAAAAAGGGTTCCTCCATTGACCTGCTCTAACAGGCCAAGTCGGTCAGTCGCACCGGTAAACGCACCCTTAACTGTGCCGAATAATATGCTTTCCAGAAGAGATTCAGGTAAGGCTGCACAATTAATACCAATAAAAGGAGCATTTTTTCGCTTACTATCACTGTGTATACTCTGGGCAAATAATTCTTTTCCTGTTCCGGTTAAACCATGAATCAAAACGCTGGAATCTGTTTCTGCGGCAACCTGAGCCCAGCGAATCGCCTCTTTGAATGCGGCGTTATTGCCTATGAGATCATCAAATGTATAATATTTTACTTTATTGCTTTTGCCTTTAAACTTTGCCAGCCTTGCTGCCTGATCATCTGGTTGACCATATGAAGCGATCACCTTTTCCGCAAAATCCTTAACCTTTGTTGTGTCTCGACAAACAGCCACAGCTCCAACTACTTTGCCATCGACCCTTAATGGGTAACCATATGTAACTATATTAACAGCTTGGCCTACCACATTGATATAATACTGATGCCGCTCAGAGATTTCTTTTTTTGTGATCAGAGCCTGCATGAGCACACTGCTCTCATCATCTAAATTGAAAAACTCTTTGGCATTTTTATTACAAGCAAAGCCCTTTGTTACATTGTCTATTTTTTCCTGGGCCTTATTGATATAAACGATTTTTCCCTCTTGATCTGTAATGATGACACCATCAAATAAGCATTCTAGTGCAT
>DIQC01000040.1:20772-23127 GCA_002426495.1 Thermacetogenium sp. UBA5472 | reverse complement strand
AGGTATAGTTACTGCTGTCTGACTGATAGCTTTTCGTCATTACATTTAATTTACGGACACGTTTTTCCTTATCTACTATTTCTACCTGTCTGGCTTTTTCATTATTTGATTCCAGCCAGGGAAACACATTTTTTATAGAGAGACCTTGGAGATCAGTTTTGCTATCGGCGGACACCCTGCCGCCTTTATTTTTACTTCAACTGACCGTAGAAACTAATGATGAAGCAAAACAATTGTTATAAATTACTTTATCCTCATCATCAATTACTATTACTGCGCAATCCTCATAGTCATCGAATATTGCCTTAGCCATCCCACCAATCAAGCCGCACACACCTCCTTCATATATATCGCGTACGTATTTGAGTGCCTAGTACATACTTTCGTCATTAACGGTTTTTTTCCTCTTTTCTTTCCCTTTCCGTGCACACAATAAAGGGGCAGATGCCCTATTGTAACAGGGTATCTGCCCCTTTATTGTCAGCTATTATCTACTTTATTTTGTTTTTAAATCTGGCTCTCATCAGCAGCTTGCACATCATCAGCTGCCAACAAAGAGATTGTGACTCTACTTAGGCGATTAGGTCTTCACACAGAGCGATAGCCCCTGCAGCTGTCTCTGCCCAACCGTCAGCTCCTATCTCATGCGTCCAATCACTTGTTGTCGGTCCGCCACCAATAATTACCTTATACTTGTCCCTGAGCCCTTTCTCTTGTAAATATTCAACAAGCTTCTTCTGCTCAGGCATCGTTGTTGTCAGCAGGGCACTCAAACCGATAACATCGGCATCGACCTCTTCTGCTTTTCCTACAAAATCTTCTACATCCTGATTGATTCCTAAATCATAGACATCATAACCGGCAGCAGTGAGCATAGCTGATACGATATTCTTGCCGATATCGTGGATATCTCCCTTGACAGTGCCGATGACGACCTTGCCTTTGGTTTCTCGTTTCATACCTTCTGCTTCAGCTTTAGCCAGTTCTGGACCCAGGACATCCAGGGCGACTTTGAGAGCATCTGCGCCCATCATTACATCTGGCAAAAACATTTCTCCCTCTGTCCACAACCTGCCCAGTTCTTCTATGCCTTTGATCAGGCCCTTTTGAACAGCGTCAACGGGATTTATCTTTTCTTCTAAAACCCTGTTACATAATACCTCGACCTCTTCCTGGTCACCATCCATCACAGCTTGTTTTAATTCATCATATATCATTTTGTCTCCCCCTTTATTTTAGGATCTCTTTTTTTCTGGAATCTATATAGGACTGTAATTCTTCTTGGAGAGATTGATCAAGCCCGGGATCTTCATATTTATTTATCATTTGCTGGCATAACCGTGCAGCTCTGTCTTCGGCGGTCAGGCCCTCTAATACCCAGCCTTCAAAGGACTGCCTGTCACTAAGGAGAGGCTTTCTAAACTCTGTTTTATGATAGCGCTTGGTGTGCTTCTGAGTCAGGAAGTGGTTGCCGGGGCCAACCTTTTTGACAGCGTCAAAAGCAAGCCTATCTTCATCGATCTCGATACCTTTTCTAACTCTGCGCATAATGCCGGCAATTTCTGTATCCATCACAAATTTTTCATAAGACATACACAGCCAGTACTGAAGAATGCCTGCAGTATGAAGAATGATATTGGTGCCGGCTGTCACAGGTGCCATCAACATCAGGGCTGACTCATATCCCGCCTGCCCATCCACTGTCTTGGCATCTGTCAGTCCACCACCGCTACGGCAGGGCAGTTCGTAGAATTTTGCCATCTGTGCGGCACCTGCAGCCATCAGTGCCGATTCTCCGTTGGAGATAGATACGTTACCAGAGTGCATATCGGTAACAGAAGAAGCAGACCCGTAGATTACCGGGCAGCCAGGGTTCACTGCCTGTGCAAGGGTTATACCTGCCAAAACCTCGGCATTTTGAACCGACATCGCCCCGGCAAGTGTTGCCGGGCCAGTTGATCCGGCCATGACCAGGGAAGCAATAATCACCGCTTGATTCCATTTTGCGTATTCTATAAGGGCACCGATCTGCCGCTCATCCAGTTTCAATGGGCTGATCGTATTGATCAAGGTGACAACTACTGGCCTTTTCTTCAATTCTTCCTTGCCCCCGAAAACAGGTGCAAGCAGTTCGATTGTATCCTGTGCCCCTTCAGCACCATAACTACACCCCATCGGGCACTTGGTGCTGTAACGAATATGGGCATATAAGGCGTCTAGATATCTTGTTTGATCATCCAGGTCTGTCGGTTCAACTAGCATACCCCCGCTCAGATCAATCTCTTCTGAGACATGGGCCAGCTTTAAAAAGTTCATATAATCTTCCCAGACCGTTGCTCTCCTCTTCCCATCTTG
>DIQC01000040.1:18242-20504 GCA_002426495.1 Thermacetogenium sp. UBA5472 | reverse complement strand
ACATAATCAGGATCAAAATAAACGCGGCTTCCTTCTACCTTCTGCCCCGCGTCGCGTAAAATCTCTACAGCTGGCTGATATTCGATCTCTATGCCCACTTCTTGTAATAGCCTTAAAGAGGAACTGTGGACTGATTCAACATCATTATCAGATAAGACCCTTAACGAAACATTAGATTCCATCCTGATTTTCCTCCATTCTAAATACTTTGGTTAATCTCCTACGACTACCTCCGCCATCCTTGCAAAATAGTAGCGCTAATCCTCTGCTTTTGCCCTGGCAAGCAACCCCTTCCCTTTTTGATTAGCCCATCTATAGACTGCTACCTTACTACTACCTAATTGAACACCAAAAACCATGAGCTGCCCTTTGATTCATCTGCAACCATGGAGATATGCTGGTTATTATTCCACTATATTAGAATAATATAGCAAGAATGATGCCAAGAACTTGATTGCGCTCTCAGAGGCAAACAAATCTATCTTCAGTTCCGACGAAATCCATTTTGCCAAGCATATGATCCCAACTATGGGGTAAATAGATGGATGTTCTGTTAGGGGCAAGCAGTAAGGTGTCTAATGTTGAAGCTATAGCTTTGCATGCACAATTCATTGGCACTGCAAAACCCACTGGCATCCCCTCCCCCCATTTACTTCCTATTCTCTCAACAACAGATATCTGTTCCATAACTTTCAATAGGCTATTTGCTGAAGAAATATTGAGCCCTCCTTTATCGCAGGTAGCAAAAAGAAGGGCTCTTCTATATTACTTTTCTAAATAACCAGCTACTTATAGCACTGTCACTCTTTATTCAAAATGAGTTATCTCTGTGATCTCAGTGGCCAGGGCGTCAAGTGCTCTCTTAACCATCTCTCTCCTCAGTGCATATTCATCATCAGAGTTGAGCTGTGGGTTACCCACTGGATGTGGGATAGCAACAGTAGGAACTATCCTGTTAGCGCCAACAGACTCTGAAATCGTGGTGATTGTCGCCATGTGAATAATGGGGATACCATATCTTTCGATTTCTTTGACCATCGTTGCACCGCAACGAGTACAGGTCCCTCAGGTGGAGGTGAGTATAACCCCATCAACCCCAGCATCTTTCAAGATCTGGCCGATTTCAGTGCCAAACTGCTCCGCATTGCTGACCGATGTTCCTGTCCCTGTTGTTGTAAAAAACCAATCATAGACCTTGCCGATATAGCCTTCCTTTTCGAACTCCTTCAGCATATCCAGAGGTGCAATCCTGTTGGGGTTCTCATTGGCGTAAGCAGTGTCATATCCGCCATGAGTGGAGTAGAAGTCAGGGGCCTTAAAACCGCTCATACCGCTGACATCGTATTTTCCCCATTTTTGGGCACTAGCTGACTGAATTCCGTCCGGGTTACCCTCCGGAACGATGCCGCCTGATGTACACAAAGCAATAGTAGCCTTGCTCAAATCCTTGATAGCAGGAGCAGGATCAACGTCATCAAAGATCGGCATCGGCATTTCTGTTGTAAACTCTTCCCCTTTGAAACGGGCAAGCAGCATATCCACTGCCCTTCTGGATCCTCTTTCTTCCACAAACAGTGTTTTTCTCATGCCACGGGGGATATAGCCCTCTTTTCCTGGTGCATCTAATTCAATTCCCTTGACCAGCTTGGTGGCAAGAGAAGCCATGGCAGGCAGGGCTTTTCTCATCCCTGCAGCAGAATCGGCTGTGCTAAAGACAATAGCTTTATCCTTGCAGACATCTACACCCGGGTTTTCCACATACATACCGGTTACAACCGGAATCTCTAATTCTTCAACAACCGCTTTGGCCAGCTCAGCGCAGGCCATACCATATCTACCGGCATTAAAGGCCGGTCCTGCAACTACCACATCAGGAGCTGTTTCTTTGATTGTTTTCAGAATAAAATCCAGAGATACTTCTTTGTTTTCATTAAAATAGTTGTCCCCACAGATGATCGTGCCAACTACCTGTCCCTCACCCTTGAGGGCGCCTTCAAACCCCATGGCAGGACCTACCTTTTCCGGGCGGTACTCTGGAGGCATTCCTGCTTTATCCTCTCCACCGATCTGTCCAAAAAACTGGTTTACGTAGTATAGAACTTTGAATTTATCAGACATGTCATATCCTCCTTTCCACGAAATTTAGTAGAGCCTACAGGTAACGTTATGGTACCCGATCTCAGATGTGGCACCGATCACCGCATTTAGCTCACACATCAGTGTGCCATCTTCCAAAAGAGCACCATCCCAGCCGCCTGCCAG
>DIQC01000040.1:12800-18102 GCA_002426495.1 Thermacetogenium sp. UBA5472 | reverse complement strand
CCATCCCAGCCGCCTGCCAGTACAGCGATAGCCTCCGGATTGCCGATAACCTTATCAGCAGGAGACAGTGTGACAACATGGCTTACATTACCGGTGGATACCACAGCTACTGCCTCAGCTGCTGTGTCAGCCAGTGGTTGAGACATACCATCCCTGCCTGCACATTCGTCAGTGATCAAGGAAGTTTTGATACCGGCTACCTCACACTTCTTGCAGATCATCAACAGGTCAGAATCTGGGTTTCCATATCCCTCTTCAGAGATAATAACGCCATCTGCACCTAGCATCCTGGCCAACTTAACCGTATAGTCAGATACCCGCAGTTTACCTGCGAGTGTGGTGTGTTCAGGAACCATGATTACACCCATGAAATTAATCTCTTTACCGTGCTGTGCATAAAGATCCTGGATAACACTATTGTTCTGGTGCTGATAGGTGGTGATCTTGTCACAGGCTGCCACACAGTTGCCGCTGATCACAGCATTATCCAGCTCTTCATTGGGATGTAATATTGAAGGAAGTATGGTCTGGGCATTGACACCATAAATGTAAGTATCATGTAAGAGCCCCTGGGTGATCATCATTTCAACATACAGGACTTTGGGAAGGTCAGGGTATTTTTCTGTCTCCTCAAAGATCCCACCCATCTCATAGGTCAGTACCTCATCAGGTTCTACCTCTTTGCCGGCCTGGCCGATATATTCAGCAGCTCTTAAGCCCGCCAGTCTGACTGTTTCCTCATGTGTATGGGTATCCAGGTCTTCTACAACCTGAATGTCAACGGTGATATTTAGTGTTTTAGAGAAGGGTGTCCATTTGGCACCTTCCCCCCACATATCGATAACTCCCTCTTGGAAGCCAACAATATCCCCTACTGTAACAACAGCTGCTCCGTGTAAAACATTTGTCCTTCCTTGGCCGCATTGAGTGGTTTTAGAGGTAACACCAGGAAATCCCGCCCCTGTTCCCTCAACCTTTACTCTCGGCTCAATAACATCTTTGACCGGTATCAGCCTTACCTTTTCTCCTGGTCTGGCAAGATCGATCTCCACATCCTTGATCCTGTCATCTTCCTTCAGGGTGGCTATCAAGCCTGCCTTATCAATTGTTAATACTCCATCTTTTACAATTGTTTGATCACCTAACTGAACATCTTTAATCTTAATTCTACCGATCTCTAGTTTCAAAAAAACTCACCCCCTGATGATTTTTCCAAATTAGATGCACTGGGGACGGTTCCTGTTGCCTACTACCATCTGCCCTGCTCATCTTTGAGTGCGGATTCCAGAAGAATGAGGTCAACCATCTGATAGCCATCACCATTTACCTCATCCCTTTGTCTGCTGTTCATATGTGTGTTGTATTTGTGAATGCTCTCTTCTGCGATCTCTGCCTGCATGAAATCAACCTTCTCCTGCTTTTTCCCAATAACAATAGAGCGGTAAGGGGAAAAGAGCATCCTCAGGCTGGCCGGCAGAGGATGGCTTACCAATTCATACCCTTCGTAAACCATATCCCTTACTTTGATCAGTATCTGCTCAACAGATCCTTCAATATACAGCACATCCTCTGTATATTTGTCCTGTACTAACGGGTTATTTGTAACGATCCTTTTCCTCAAGGCATCTCACCCTCCCGGGAAGACAGAAGTCCAAAGGGCGGAAATCGGAAGCCAGAAGTCTGAGGTCTGAGTCCCAAAGCAGCCATAGTGGCAGCCGCCCCACTTCCAACATCCCACTTCTCACATCTCAATACCAACCACCACTCTTACAGGTATCTGTTTTCCTGCAAGATTTTGACTGCGGTCTCTTTATCCTCCGGAGCGATCATAATGATGGGACCTGTGCAGCCCATGCCACTCTCCGCATAGATATTTTCTTTCCATAAGACACGCACCGCATCTTCCAGTTCCATCACATCGATTCCCGGAATATCCTCAGTGACCGTCTTTTTCGGCGGAGGGGTTACAGTTGCGGCATCAGAATCCTTTGGAGCGGCTGCTGCTGCCAGTGAATCCAATATTTCTTGCCAACCAGCCTTTTTAGCCGCACTAAATTCCGCTCTGGCTTTATCTAAAAGCTTACCTTTGGCGCATTGAGCGGCAAAGCGTATCGCTCCGGCAATAACCGGGGCACCTGATGCCCTGGAGATAATGCAGATGATGCGGTCATAGTTCTCCCCTACCCCAGGGCCATAACCGTAGCCCAGGGTTTCATAACAGCCGCCGCTGTTGTAGGCGGAAAACATCTTCATCAGCACATTGCCTGTCAGGCTGTCTGTAACCATTACATCAGGAACTCCCATCAACAGGTCGTTTCCTCTCATCACCGCCCCACCGTCGCTTCTGGCAGAGTCGGCAAAACAGAGGGGGTACCCGCCTTCCTGCAGTTTTCGCAGGCTCCTCTCCACCTGCCTGGCTCCATCTATATTCAAAATACCTACAGTGGGATTCAGTCTGCCATATGCTTTGGCTGTAGCGATTCCGTAAAGGGTATTCTTCAACATAGCTGTTACCCTTTCTGTGGTAGAAGTGCCTGTGGTAGTGGCTAACAGCATCTCCTTCCCTTTTGCCGGGGTGACCACCATACCTACTGTGGAAACACCGATAGGAAAGGGGTAGTGCATGGTTACCGCCGCAGCCAACTCACCGCTGAGCAGCAGTTGATCCATTTTGGCATGGGCATCTTGTTCATCTGCCACCTCTACCAGTTCCAAATCACTCTCCACAGCTTGGCCGATAAGCACAACCTCCAGATCATCGCTCTGTCTCATGGCTAACTCGGCCCCTGCTACCAGTTCCCCGGGGCCATGCTCACTCCCCAGAATGGTGAGGCCAACTCTGACCTTTTTGCCGTACGAACCGGTCTCTAAAGCATCAGCAATTTCTTCGAATACTTCAGCAATTGTTGCACTGATCATCTTGTCATC
Source organism: Thermacetogenium sp. UBA5472 (assembly GCA_002426495.1). Lineage (GTDB taxonomy): Bacteria > Bacillota > DSM-12270 > Thermacetogeniales > Thermacetogeniaceae > Syntrophaceticus. The sequence continues at coordinate 15,174 of DIQC01000040.1, read as the reverse complement.
CACTATCTCACCCTCCTTCCTGACCAATCACGGGGACGGTTCTCGTGATTGGGCCGAATTCTTTTATTATCATAATGCGCACCAATCCCTTTCCTTAAAGCACTCTAGCTTGCCCAGAAACGGTTCCCTTATCAGTAGATAGAGAACCGCTCCCTGGCTTATCCCTTAAGGGTTTTGGCAAATTCACGCATTGCCTCAGCGATCACCTTGCGTACACCTTCCTGGTCAAAACCTGTATCGCCAGTATCAACCTCACCGCTGTTCTTTTCCATGATCAGGGAAACACCGTCAAACAGGTTGGTCAATCTACCGAGGAAAAGGCTGCCTTTACCGATAATCATAACTTTGTCGATTTTTCCATCCATGATCAGGTCACAGGCATGTCCGATAAAGGGTACCCCTGAGGGAATATGTCCCTGTGTCGGTGCATAGCCAGGCATACCAAAGCTGTCCACAGCCTGCATAAGTTCCTTCCTGTCGATTTCCTTCCTTTTCACACCCAAGGCGCTGATCATTTTGTAATTAGCCATGGGCACATTGCCGGCGCCGGCAGGCTCCGTAATCTCCGGGTTCTGCATCTCAGGCGCATAGCGGTCAACATCTGTGATCTTATAGCCGATCTTATCCAGGGGATCGGTGACAATGGCAGTCATTACTGCCTGAGGAGAAGCCCCTGAGCCGATGGTGTGACGCCCGATGGCATCAGTTCTGATCACAGGACTTTTTCCATCATTCTCTGCAATATGCACAGCAAAAGCACCGAGCATATCTTCAAGCGCAGGTAATCCCTTTTTCACATGATCCCTGGAATTCATGCCCAGCTTAGCTGTGCAACCACCGCCAACCACAATCACATCACTGTAGATTCCCGACTGCACAAGAGCTGCGGCTTCTACAAGGGCATGGGAAGGACCCGCACAAAAGCTGCGGGTATCTGAACCTGTGGCATTAACAAAGCCACAAAGTTCCCCAATAGCTTTAGCGAAGTTGCCGCCACCCCGTTGATTCATATCACCACATGCCTCTTCTGAGCAATCAATGATATACTCCACATCTTTAGGGTTCAGATCTGTTCTATCGAGCAATAGTTTTACAGTAAGAACAGATGATGCTTTATTGGCTAGATTACCCAGCATGACTTCTGAGGATAAGGCCTCATCGAATTGATGAGCCTTTTTCACACAACCGACCAGTTTACCCTCAAAATAGAGGGGTTGGGCATCATGCTCAGCAACTAAATTTTCGATTTTCTCTTGGCTTTCTGGGTCTTTATCCAGTTTCCCGATATCTTTTATATCATTGAGCACCGGGTGTTTCAACAGCTTTTCTTTAACAGCTGCCTGAAAGGTTCCATCCAGGATCACCAGTTCAAAGCTGTCCACAACCTTCATCAACCCATAAAATTCATCCTCTGGCATAATTTCACCAAACCTGCCCTGACGGCTGGCGTTTTCTACAGGGTTTTCAAACCAGGGACGGGGTATCTGTTGTAGATCATCTGGCAATATGTTGCCGATATAGGTCTGGTTAGGCGGATAGCTGACAGCATCTTCAAAACTTCTCATATGTTCTGGCAATTTTTGCAAGTGTTCTGATTGTGGGTTATTGCGACGCTCTATTGTCTGTGTAGTGCCCTGATAAAGGAGCAGATCGTTGGCCTGAATTAATGTATAAGCCGCTCCTTTGATAACTGGAAAGTTCATCTGTGATTCACCTCCTACTATAATAGTTGAAATTTGCAAAGGGTAATGAGTGAGGGGTTGGGCGATAAATTAATACCCATTACCCTTTGCAGGCAGTATTCAGATAATTATTGACGATAGGTCTTAACTTCCTCATTTATCTCATCAACATCCAGCACCATTTCCATCATGCTGATCTGCTCTTCATAAACTTCAGCAGGAATTCCCTCTTTTAATTCAAAGATATGATACGCCTTGAGTCCCAACGAGACTCCAGATAATGGACCTGCATAGGTCGGATCTCCTGTTGCCACAGTCTCGGCAGCCAATCCAGAAGCTTCTGCTTCTGCTCCTCCGAGAACAACAATTAAATCTTCTTTACCGTACTTGTCATAGAGATCCTTGATCCTTGCCTGGTTTTCCAGATCCATCGCTCCAGCTGCAGTTCAGACAAAGCACTCTGTTGTCGAGAATACTATCTCCGCACCAGCAGCCTTAAGGCACTCTTCAATTGCGGGGCCAGGAATACCATCCCGGTCGCCAAGAATAGCAACTTTTTTACCCTTCAGCATCTGGCATATCTCCTTTCATTTTGTTAATGTTAATTATTGTGGTGCCTTCTCATGTGTCCAAGTATTTATGCATCAGAGCAACACACCCTATATATTTTCTTTTGCAAGTTTCGTGCCAGA
>DIQC01000040.1:0-12547 GCA_002426495.1 Thermacetogenium sp. UBA5472 | reverse complement strand
TTTACTAAGTAGCCCCATCATTTAAAGCAATTCCTTTAGCTTAGCTTCCACATCTTCAATAGCTATGTCTTTAGTTAGTTCAGCGATCTTCTCTCCATTTTTGTAAAAGGCAATTGTCGGCAGCCCCATTACCTTCTGGCTGATCGACAATCTCCTATTAGATGCGGTATCCAGTTTGCAGAACTTAGCCTTCTCCTGATAATTTTCAGCCAACTCCGCTACATGAGGCATCAATGCTTTACAGGGTTCACACTTCGGGCTCCAGAAATCCACCATTACTAAACCCTCAGCCTTCAAAACCTCTTCCTCAAAATTTTTCTTATCCAATTCCAGCATTATGTTCACCTCCTCACCTTTTGCTTATTTATTTAAGGCATCGAGCCGGCTCAGCACATCTTCCCGGCTGATACTGCCCGATATTCTCGCTGCCACTTTCCCTTTAATGAAAAACAAAACACTCGGTATCTCTTCAATCCCATATCGCGTGGCAGTCTTTTGATTACGATATGTATCGATCTTCACCAGCTTGACATCCTCTACTCGCTGATCAGCTAATTTTTCCAACTCTGATATGGCAGCGATACTTTCTTCTACCTGAGGAGCCCAGAAGGCGACCATTACTGGTTTTTCTGAATTTAAAACCTGCTCTTGAAAACCTTCCTCTTCAGCCAAGTATTTTTCTGCGGCAACAGCAGCTATAGCCCCATCACTGGCAGCGGTGACCACCTGTCTCAGGAATTTCTCCCTGACATCCCCTGCTGCATATACTCCCGGAATAGATGTCTCCATCCGGTCATTGGTGATGATATGACCCGTTTCATTCAGGTCTACCTTTCCCTTGAGCATTTCTGTTTTGGGGACAGTGCCCACAAAGAAGAACACCCCGTTAGTTTCCATTTCGGAAAGCTCGCCTGTTTTAATATTCTTGAGGACAACACTCTCCACGATGCCATCCCCTTTGATCTCCTCCAGAACAGAGTTCCAGACCCATTTAATCTTGGGGTTGGCAAATGCTTTTTCTGCACTGACCTTGTTGCAGTCCAGGACCCCTTCATCATGAATAACAATAATGGCCACAGTTTCGGCAAACTTTGTCAGGTAGATGGCCTCTTCAATAGCAGCGTCACCATTGCCCACAACTACCACATCGAGTTCTTCGAAAAAGTCGGCATCACAGGTAGCACAATAGGAAACGCCCTTTCCCCGCAGTTCCTGCTCACCTTTGACATTTAGTGTTCTGGGAGCAGCTCCGGGAGCCAGGATTATGATTTTGGAAGAATATTCTCCGCCGCCCTTTGTGCGGGCAGTCTTAATATTCCCATCCAGCTCAAGCTTAACTACCTCTTCATTAATTATCTCCGTACCGAAACTCATGGCATGCTCAGCCATAGCCTCAGTCAGACCAGGACCAGTTGTTCCCCTAGGAAAGCCCGGATAGTTCTCTAATTCCGCAGTAGTTGCTGCCTGGCCACCCAGTGTTCCCTTCTGTAAAATAACAGTTTTTAAGCGAGATCTGGCACCATAGATGCCCGCTGACAGCCCTGCAGGCCCTCCACCGACTACAATGATGTCATAAACTTCGGACAAGACACCCTCCTCCTTTCAGCGCAAAAACCATATACATTACATTTACATTACAATGACCTGCCATCAGATGTAAATACATCACGTATTTCACAAGAATATCTTTAGTATTAATAGAATATATTCAACAATTTCTCTGGTATACCTTCTGTGTTTTTAAAGTTTTTCTATAATAGTATCTTATTTTACAAATAACGATTTATTATCGAGACCAGCTAACAACTCATCATTATAAAAGCTCCTGCTTGATCCTCTCCACAAAGACATCGATATGCCTTTGTGCACCTTGCTCAGCCCTATCTGCATCTTTTTCTTTTATAGCTTGAACTATCTGGGGCATGGTATCCAGGAAAAGATTAGCATCTGTAATATCTTTTTGTACATAGAACCAAAGTCGCTCTGTATGCATATGCAGATCATCAAGAATATCTACCAGACAGGGATTGCCGCTGCTTTTGAAAATGATTTCATGAAACTTTTCATCTTCTATAATCATCTGTTTATACTCTTTTTCAATATCAAGACTTTTGAGTCTTTCAATAATAGCCTCCATATCGGCGATCTTTTCATCTGTCATTCTCTCTGCCGCCAATCTGGCAGCAAAACCTTCCAGCTGGCGATCCACCTCAAATACCGACTTCATATACTTAAAATCGATAGGGGCAACCTGTGCTCCATATCTAGGTATGATCTCCATCAATTTGACGTTTTTTAGCTGTTCAAAGGCTTTGCGCACAGGTGTCCTGCTCAAATCGAATTCATCTGCAATATCTGCTTCATTGAGAACCTGGCCAGGGCTGTATTCCAGATGAACTATCCTACTTTTCAATACTTCGAAAAGTTTCTCAGACTTAATCCCGGTAGCCATTTTTATATCACCCCTTTCTTCCCATCACCTGCTATAATTTTACTACAAATCTCGCAAGAAATAAACATCTGATTTTTCAGTAAAAAACTCTTTTAAAAACATTTACCGAAAGCAGCCACAGAAGCGATCCCCTTGGCTGGTGAAAAGCGGAAGTCACAAAGTCTGATGGACCAGAAACTGTCTTGGACAGTTTTCCACCCGGCCAGCTCTTTTCCAACGACCGACTATCGACCACCAACTTGCCAGCTTTATTCCCACTTCCAACCTCCCACTTCTCACATCTTATGGCGCAGAGCAACAAAAAAAGCATAAGACACTTGGAATAGCATCTATGCTTTGTAATTTATTATTTAATACGCTAATAATCATTAATTTGGCGGGAACGTGTGGGAATCGAACCCACCGAAGACGTGTCAGCCACGCCTCCCACTGGATTTGAAGTCCAGGCGCACCACCAGGCACAATCCGCCCCCACTAGATATTAATCTTACCACAACCCCCCGGACTCGTCCACAAAAGCCCCACAGACAATATTTTGCTAAAAGGGTAACTGCTAACTGACCACTAACTACTACGCGTGTCCTTTCCAGGAAGCTGGCCTGACTATGATTCCCTGTTCCTTTAAGGCTTCGACAATGTGCTCCACATCTTTTGTCCGCAGCTGCAATACAAGATTGGCTTTTGTTGGCGTATCATGGAAAACAGCCAGATGAGAAATATCCCCACCATTTTTCCAGACGGTCTCTGCTACCCGTACCAGCATTCCTGGCTTGTCATCTAGGACGAGTTCCAGTCTAGTACCGGCATCGCGCAGGCCCATCATCTCCATAAAGGCATCGAAAATATCACTTTCCGTAATGATGCCTACCAGTTTACCAACTTCTACTACCGGTATAGCACCGATCTGGTGATCACGCATGACCAGAGCAGCCTTTTCCAGGATCTCATCTGGGGAGATGGAGATCACCTGCTGCTTTTTGATGAGCGTCTTGATCTTGGTGCTGGACAACAGATAATTCAATTCAAAAACACTCAATGATGTAGCCGGTGAGGGAGAGACCTCACTTAAATCCCGATCTGTAACGATACCTACCAGCTTACCCCTGTCCAGCACAGGTAAGCGTCTGAAATTTCCTTCCCGCATCAATGTCAGGGCATCAGCTATAGTCGTTTGGGGTGTAATAAATACTGGATCGGAAGTCATCTTATCACGCACACGCATGAAAACCGCCTCCTTAGAATTTAACATTTCCACCGAACATAGATCTTCTAACAACCAACGACCAAAGACTAACCACTAATTTGCCAACCACCATTTTAGCCGCCAAGATACGCCTTTTTTACATCCTCCTGTTTAGCCAGCTCCTGAGCAGGACCATCCAGTACAATTCTCCCTGTCTCTAAAACATATGCGCGATTGGCGATCTGTAGAGCCATACGTGCATTCTGCTCCACCAACAATATGGTAGTCCCTTCCTTATTTATCTCTTCGATAATAGAAAATATCTCTTTTACAAGCAAGGGTGCCAGCCCCATAGAGGGTTCGTCCAGCAGCATCAACTTGGGCCGGGTCATCAAAGCCCGCCCGATAGCCAGCATCTGCTGTTCCCCACCGCTCAATGTACCGGAAACCTGACCGATGCGCTCCTTGAGACGGGGAAAGCGCACCAATACCCCCTCTAAATCCCGTTTGATTTCCTTTGTGTCATTCCTGATATAGGCACCCATCTCCAGGTTTTCCAACACAGACAGGTTGGCAAAAACACGGCGCCCTTCCGGTACCTGAGCTATACCCCGCTTAACAATATCATGAGAAGGCACTTTGTCCAGGTCTTCGCCCTGAAAGGAGATCCTACCAGATGAAGCTTTGACAATTCCTGAAATTGCCCTTAGTGTGGTACTTTTACCTGCACCATTAGCCCCGATCAGACTGACAATCTCACCTTTACCTACTGTCAGGTTGATCCCTTTCAAGGCCCAAATTGCACCATAATGGACATGAACATCTTCTAACTCCAGCATTGTTGCTACTTCTCCCATGACGCCACCTCCTCGTCTCCCAAATAGGCCTCAATAACCTTGGGGTTCTGCTGAATTTCCGAAGGCGGTCCTTCAGCGATAATAGAGCCGTAATCCAAGACAATCACCCGCTCACAGAGCCGCATCACCAGAGACATGTCATGCTCGATCAAAATTATCGACAGGTTGAACTTGTCTTTGATCCATTTGATCAGATCAAGAAGATCACTTGTTTCGTTAGGGTTCATACCTGCCGCAGGTTCATCGAGAAGCAGCAGCTTTGGATTGGTAGCCAGGGCTCTGGTGATCTCCAGACGACGCTGTTCCCCATATGGCAGATTTTTCGCTTTCTCCTGGGCAAGTTTCTTCAGATCAAAGATCTCTAAGAGTTTCAGAGACTTCTCTTCGATCTGCTCCTCCACGCGATAAAAGGGCGGCACCCGAAAAAAAACAGGGAGCAATCCATAGTTGATGACAGCCTGGTAGGCGATTTTGATATTATCTAAAACAGACAGATTGTCAAAAAGACGGATGTTTTGAAATGTACGGGCCATACCCATTTTAGTGATCTGATGGGGATGCTTACCGTAGAGATCGTGGCCATCAAATACCAAAGAACCACTGGTAGGCCTATAGAGGCCTGTTAATATATTAAAAACCGTTGTTTTTCCTGCCCCATTAGGCCCAATCAGACCCACAAGCTCTGCTGCTTCTACCTGTAGGTTGAAGTTGTTGAGAGCGACGAGCCCGCCAAAGGCCTTACTGAGCTTGTTTACTTCCATCAGAGCCATTTAATACACCCCCCCACTTACGGAGTAAGTTCATGGAGACTTCCTTTGCACCGAGCAGTCCCTGGGGGCGGAAAACAGCAGAAGCGATCAAAAGTGCGGCGTAAATCACCATACGCAGTTCCGGAATCGACTGTAAAAAGGCAGAAGCTACAGTAATCAGTACTGCTCCCACAACAGAACCGGTCAGACTCCCTAAGCCACCCACCATAACCATCACTAATATATCAAAGGTAAGCAGGAAATTGAATTCCTTCGGCTGAATGATCGTATAATAATGAGCATAGAGGACCCCGGCAAGCCCAGCCAAGGCTGCCCCAATGACAAAAGCCATAACCTTGTAATATGTAATATTAATACCCATCATTTGAGCAGCTGTATCATTTTCCCGCAGTGCCAGACAGGACCTTCCATGAGAAGAACAAATAAAATTTCTGATCAGTAAGATGGTAAATACCACACTGATAAAGATAATCGGCCAGTTGACAACAGCCGGAATACCCATCAGCCCAGCAGCACCTCCCACATAATCGATATTCATCATGACCACACGCACGATCTCGCCAAAACCCAAAGTGGCAATAGCCAAGTAATCCCCTCGCAACCTTAAAGTGGGCAGCCCCACAAGTAACCCAGCCAATGCCGCTGCCAACATTCCCACAACAATTGCTAGAAGAAAGGGAAGCCCCAGATTTAGTGTGATAACACCACCGGCAAAGGCACCCACAGCCATAAAACCAGCATGTCCCAGTGAAAACTCACCTGTGATACCATTGATCAGGTTTAGGCTAGCGGCCAAAATGATGTTGATCCCGATCAGATAAATATTTGTTTCCCAATAACTAGATATGAAGCCACTGCTGAGACCTACTTGCACAACAGCAAATAAGGCGAACAATAAGACACAGACAAATACAATCGGTAGATTTTTCTTCATTATCCCTCACCTACACTTTCTCTTGAGTGTCTTTGCCAAGCAGTCCTGTAGGCCGGACCAATAGAACAAGTATCAGAATGATAAAAGCAACCGCATCCCGGTACATAGAACCTCCGAAACCAGCGACTAACGATTCAGTCATTCCCAGCAAAATTCCTCCAAGCATAGCCCCGGGCACACTGCCGATGCCACCGAGAACAGCGGCGATAAATGCCTTTAGTCCAGGCATCATCCCCATCAAAGGATTTATAGAGTTATAATACATGCCGATCAGCATCCCTGCGGCAGCGGCTAAGGCCGAACCGATAAAAAAGGTAATGGAAATAGTATTATTCACATTAATACCCATCAATTGCGCCGCTTGCCCGTCATAGGATACTGCACGCATCGCTTTTCCAGTACGTGTCCTATAAATAATGAATTGTAAAAATACAACTAGGACCACTGTGGTCCCCAAGACCAGCAGATCCTTATTGGTGATGATAATTCCGGCCCAATTATAGGTACGCTCTGTGAGAACTCCGGGAGGAAATGTGCGGATTTCTGCTCCTACAAAGTACATCATAGTGTATTCTAGAAAAAGTGACATACCTATGGCGCTGGTCAGAGCGGCCAATCTGCTGACAGGACGCACTCTGCGATAAGCAACCAGCTCGATGAGCACACCCAGGAAGGCACAGGCGATCATGGCGATCACTAAACTGGGTATAAATCCAAGGCCCATGATAGTGCCAGCGAGTGCAACATAAGCCCCTACCATCATCACATCACCATGGGCAAAGTTGATCAATTTAACAATACCGTAAATCATGGTATACCCCACAGCGATCAAGGCATAGATGCTTCCCAGAGATAATCCGTTGAATAATTGCTGCAGCAGCTCCTCCATCTGCTCACCTCCAAATCTGTTATTTCAGCAGGAAAAATGGAAGGGCTCACCGCCCCCCCATTTTTACCACCAAAACTATAAGAAATTTAACGCTCTGGTTTCAGTTTATTGATCAGTGTCTGTTGGCCATCCACCAGCTTGATGATCGAGAGATCTTTCACAGTAAAGTGTTTTTCATCGATGGCCATTTCACCTGAAATTCCTTCAAAGTCTTTGATATTTGCCAGGGCTTCCTGGATCTTTTCCGGATCAGCACTTCCGGCCTGCTCGATAGCCTCGGCAAGCAAATAACCGGCATCATAACCCAGGGCGGCAAAGGAATCTGGTGTGGCGCCATACTTTTCATCATAGGCTTTGACAAAGCTCTGAATGTGCTCCGCAGGGTCCTCTATTGAATAATGGTTGGTGAAGTAGCAATCTTGTAAGCTTTCTGCACCGGCAATACTCACCAATTTCGGTGAATCCCAACCATCGGCGCCCATCATCGGCAGCTCAATACCCAATTCTCTTGCCTGTTTGATGATCAATCCCACCTGTTTGTAGTAAGTAGGAACATAAATAAATTCAGGATTTTTAGAAGATATGCTAGTCAATTGTGACTTGAAGGCAGTATCACTGGTAATAAAGCCTTCTTCAGCAACTATCTCGCCGCCATTGGTTGTAAAGAACTCTTTAAACGCATTACCCAAACCTATACTGTACTCATCCTCTTTATTCACCATCATGGCGCCTTTTTTCAGCCCCAGCTCATCAAGGATATACTGAGCCATAACCTGAGACTGGTCAGGATCGATGAAGCAGACGCGAAAAACATATTCTTTTACAGTATCTGTCTTCTCATCATATGTAACCTCAGGAGCAGTAGCCGCCGGTGCTATGACCGGGATCTTAGCATCGGTGAGCACCGGTACCTCTGCCTGGACATTTCCGGAGGTAGCTGGTCCGATCACTGCCACAACACCTTCGCCAATCAACTTTTCGGCAATATTTCGTGCTTCTCTGTTTTGTGATTTGTTATCCTGTACCAGTACTTCTATCTCTTTACCCAAAACACCGCCATCTGCGTTGATCTCCTCAAAAGCAAGCTCAGCACCGTTCTTGATGCCTGTACCATAGGTAGCTACCTCACCTGATAGCTCAAGGTTGACACCTACCTTTATCGTATCGCCATCAGCAGATGATTCCTCAGTTCCTCCACCGCAGCCTGCCGCAAAAATCCCTAACACAAAGACTAAAACGGTCAGCAGGGCAACAGGCTTGCCTTTTTTACCCCTAAAATTCAAGCTAAACATCCCCCTTCAGTTTCCTCACTCTCTTAATACAAGCTCTTAAATGCAAGACATACCTTTATTGGCAACCTTAGACAAAATAAAATATACTTCTTTATCTCTTTTTCAATCTGATCCTGACCAGGACATTCATTATTGTTCAGATTGAACAACCGAGCCCCCTTTCCACACCCCCTCCTATGAACCACATCCTGGCTTCTAGGAAGCGTCGTAAAGTGCCGTACAAGCTAAAATTTATTCAAGTTCTATTCGTCAGATACTCCCAAAAACCCTTTTTATGTTGAGATGTTTTTTCCCAAACCTGATAATAGTACTCTTTTATCTCCAACCCTACGAGTTTTTCTCATGCGATCAAAGTATTCCAGTAAAGGCAGACAGAAGCGCCTGGACGTATTCAGGATATCACGAGCCTGACCTATTGTCACCTGACCATGATCCTTCAGGTAATTTTCTAAGAGATTCCAGGCCTGGTTTACCGCATCCTGTGAAAAGTAAAATTCCTCCCCCACCTTGACCAGCAGCCCCTGTTGAATGCAGTACTGCAGCAGGTCCAGGTCATTTCCCAGTGCATCCTGTATATCCTCTATACCCGGAGGAGAAAAAGGCTTTTCTTCCATTATGCACATCATTTCCTGAACTTGCCTCTGCTGCTCCTCTGTAAGCCTGATCCTATGTCCGTAAAGAGCTACATTTTGACCATCCACAATGATTTCACCCTGCTCCACCCATCTATCCAAGAGCGCCTGAAATAGGCGTGGAGTAAGATGTTTCCACAAACGAGTGCGCAATTCTTCTTTGGAATAGCCACTGCGCAGAGGATATCGCTGCTGATATTTTTCTAAGGTTTCATGTAACTCCTCTGTCCACTCCTCCTGTAATGAGGAGGGAACAACAAATAGATCTTTGCCAGTGGAAAGGACCACCTCGATCTCTCCGGCTTCTTCTAATTCATTGAGGATCTGGCCCATCTCTTCCTCACTGAAACCAGTCCTCCCTACCAGTTCGCTGAGGGCAACAGGCTTTTTGGCAGATCTAAGCTCTTCCGCAACCCTGGTGCTGGGGGTGCCTGTCAGTTTGCGCTCCAAGCCTTCGATCACTTCCTGACGCATGCGCCTGTGACGCCTCCCGCCAACCTCAATGATCTCCCCTCCGCCAATGGTTGCGATCGGCGAATAGCGTCTGATGACAAAGCGGTCATGTACCGCCGCAACGATGGGTTCTTCCAGATCTAGCTGTACAAGGGCAGTGTCCCCCTGATTCAGCTCATCTCTGTCCAGCAGGCGCACCCTGCCAAAAGCCTCTTTTGTGCCCAAATGAAAGCGAACCCGCTGCCAGTTTCTTAAAGGTTGGGGCGCCTTCTCCAAGAGATGCAGAGAGGCTGTAACCCGCCGTACCACAGGAAAAGAATCCGGGGTGACCAACACATCCCCTCTTGTCAGCTGATCCAGCTCGATCCCTGTCAAATTAACCGCTACCCTTTGTCCGGCAAATGCTTCTTCCACTTTATTATTGTGTACCTGGAGCGAGCGCACTCTGCCGGTCAGGCCTGAGGGCTGTATCTCCAATGTGTCTCCCACATGCGTCTTTCCGCTGAACAGTGTCCCTGTGGCCACTGTTCCAAATCCGGTGATGGTAAAAACCCTGTCTACAGGCAAGCGCGCATCCCCTGCCCGGGGCTTGGGCTCAATCTCCAGTGCCATCTTTTCCAGGATCCCCCTGAGTTCATCAATGCCCTGACCTGTGACTACAGATGTGGAAACAATGGGTGCTTCAGAGAATCTGGTGGGAGCTAGCAGTTCCTGAACATCCTCCTCTATCATCATCAGCCATTCCTCATCAACCAGATCGGCCTTGGTCAGAGCCACAACCGCCCTCTGAATATGCAGCAGTTCAATAATATCCAGGTGCTCCCTGGTCTGAGGCATCACCCCTTCATCTGCAGCCACTACAAACATGACCAGATCAATGCCTCCCGCTCCGGCCAGCATGTTTTTAACAAATCGCTCATGACCTGGCATATCCACAATCCCCGCTGTAATATCTTCATTTATGCGCAGGGTTGCAAATCCCAATTCAATAGAGATTCCTCGCTCCTGCTCTTCCTTTAAGCGATCAGTATTAGTACCGGTCAAGGCCTTAACAAGCTCTGTTTTTCCGTGATCCACATGCCCGGCAGTTCCAATAATGATAAATAAACCCACTAGATTCACCCTCTTAATAATACATAGCCTTCTGCAAGGCCTTGCTTAAAATTTCCTCATCCCCTGGCAGCAATGTGCGGGGGTCGATCAGCACTCCATCATCCTGCAGGCGCACCACCACCGGGGTTTCATCCAGCCGCAGCCTCTCTGCCAGTTCTGCGGGACTGATCTGCTGAGGATACAAGACGACAAGTGTTGTACTGAGATCTGTCAGGGGAAGTGAGCCACCACCCGCACGGGAAACCCCTGATTTAACAATCACAACACATTTATCCTCTAATGCCTCTGCCAACAGATCTTTTAAGGCAACCGCCCTTTTCTCCAACTCGGCTTCAGTTTGGGTAAGCATACGCAAAACAGGAATCTTTTCATGTGCATCCTCTTGCAGATAGGCTCTTAATGTGGCTTCCAGGGCAGCTAAGGTCATCTTGTCTACCCTCAATGCCCGCAGCAATTGATCAGTTTTGAGCTGCTTTACTAAATCTTCCCGGCCAAGAATAATTCCGGACTGGGGCCCTCCCAGCAGTTTATCCCCACTGATCGTAACCAGATCAACTCCGGCAGCCAGTGTTTCCTGAACTGTAGGTTCAGGATCGATACCGTACTCCTGCAGGTCGACCAGTACACCACTGCCCAGATCCTCCATGACAGGGATCTGATGCTTGAGGCCAATTGCTGCCAGTTCTTGCCGCTTGACCTCTCTGGTGAAACCCATCACGCGAAAGTTGCTGGGGTGTACCTTGAGAATGAGGGCTGTATCCGGACTGACAGCCTGCTCATAGTCCCGAGGGTGGGTTCTGTTGGTGGTCCCTACCTCCCGCAGAAGCGCACCACTCTGTGCCATAATCTCAGGGATGCGAAAAGAACCGCCGATCTCCACCAACTCTCCCCTGGCCACAACAACCTCTTTCCCTTGGGCCAGGGCGTGCAGAGCAAGGAGAACAGCCCCTGCATTATTGTTGACAACAAGGGCAGCCTCGGCTCCGGTCAGCCTGCAGAGAAGCTTTTCCACATGGCTATAGCGCTCACCCCGCTCGCCACTTTCCAGATCCATCTCTAAATTGGAGTAACCCCTGGCCACATCAAGCACAGCTTGACAGGCAGCTTCACTCAAAGGGGCCCTTCCCATATTAGTATGCAGCACCACACCGGTAGCATTGATCACCGGGCGCAAATTTGGCCTGACCATCTCTCTGGCCACAGTATCCACTTGAGCAGCCAGTGTTGCAAAATTCGGAGGCACCTGCCCCTCTTCCAGAATACCTGTTCGCCAATAGGACAAAACATCCCGTGCAGCTGCAGTCAGCAGCTGTGGAGGGCAGTCTGTCAGCTGACAGGAGCTCACCAACTCATGGACGGCAGGCAGCTGCCGCAACAGTTCTTCTTTTTTCATGAAACAACCTCCACATCAGTCATCAATCTATTCATTCGCTAAAGACAGTTTAAAAACCCTTTCAATGGGACATATATATTTAGAGTCAGTTTACCCATTTTTACTACCCGGATAGCATAAGCCTGTTCATTCTGCAATATTACTTAAATGAAGAATGAACAAGCAACTATGGGAGGAGAAAAGCATGTTTTTAAACCCAAACCATAGCAAATTACCAGTTATGCCCACATTGAGGCAGGAACGGCGTGTTTTCACCGCTGACAAACATGCCGTACAAAGCCTTGCCGAGCTGTTGGCGGCACTACTGGGGGAATTGAACCCACAGGGATGCCGTCAACCGGTGATCCTTGCTATAGGCACAGACCGCTCCACAGGGGACAGTCTGGGCCCTCTTGTAGGTACCCGTATCAATGAACTGGCCCCGGGATTGCTCCCTGTTTACGGCACACTTGATCAACCTGTACACGCAGTCAACCTTCAGGAGAAGATACAGATGATCAAGGAGCGTTTCCCTTATCCACTTATTATCGCTGTAGATGCCTGTTTAGGTCAACCTAAAAATATAGGATCGATTAATAT